>JAGHBW010000244.1 GCA_021160765.1 Thermoplasmata archaeon | reverse complement strand
GCGGGGAGCTGTGATTCTACATCATTGACATCAAACTTGATGTAAGCGTACTCGGTATGTGTTCTGGCTCTGCTTCCGGAAAGAAGGTATCCATTGGTTCCGTAGTTCCTGGTTGAATAGAAACTATCCACGCGGGAATCTATACAGTTAGTGTCATTAAGTGTCACATAAGTAACCGCAGTTGTTGGAGAGGGTGCTAATTTAAGGGTGGCGTTGGTTACACGGGCTTTTGCCGGGATCTTTATGTAATAAACAGGGGGATGGGCACCGCCGGTGGCTGTAAGGTCAATATACGTCCTTCCGTTGCTGAACATGTACTGCTTCCCGAAGGCCCCGTATCCCAGGCCGCTGAAGGCGTACTCTATGTTCCCATCAGACCCGATGTCCAGTTTCAGGTTCTGCGGATACTCACCACTTTCGTTGTAAACAGTACTGATCTTCAGTGCTGCATTCTCAATGGTGCAGTTGTTGGGAATATTAACCTTGGCGGAGGAATTAAATGGGACACCATCCAGGCCCACCACTTTGTAATCAGATCCGTCTGAGAACGCGGTGGTGACAAAGTGCTTCTCCTGAGGTGTGAAGCCTCCACCCTTAGGAACGCCAGTCACAAACAAGGCCAGCAGAAGTAAACCGACCAATAATCTTCTCATAGGTTATTGCCTCCTTAAACCTGATAGGAAAACTAGAACGGCTCTATTAGGACTACAGTATTCTGTAAAAACCTTTTCCTTTATATTTTTTATGATGGGGTACGACGTTAGACGCCTCTGGCCAGAAGAATGAAGGTCACCAGTAAGAGGTATAGGGCGATGAGGACCCCTATGACAGAGATCCAGGGAAGACCTTCCCTTTTTGCTCCACCGAAAAGTATGGGAAAGGGTCCTATGAAGATCACCCCTCCAAAACCTCCCTCTCTCTTCTCTAGGTAACCCTCCTCCTGCATTGGTGTGTCCGGTAGTGTGCCTCTGCTATATACAACACCGTGAGGGGATGGGGTGAATTCTCTTATAGTAAAGATGAAGAGGAAGGTGATGTAGGATATTACGATAATGATAATGAGAAGGACCAGAATGAATGACGTTCCACCACCGGATACAAAAACCACCGGGAAAACAAAGATGAATCCAACTTTGGATCCGGGGAGGAGGGCCAGCAATACAAATAAAAGAAGGGGAAGCCCAAGAATGACCAGATAGGCTAAGATGAAAGTTTTATGCAATCTACTGTTCACAGGGGGAAGAGAAAAGATGGTTGGATATATCTTTGTCGGAGGGTTGTTGGCCGATAAATAGAAAATTATATAAACGAGTACTTCCATAAAATATTGGGGCCTGATGGTTATGTACGACGAAGAAGATGATATAGAGGTTGATGAGGAGATTCTTAAGGCTTTTATGGTGACGCCGGAGGAGGCAGAGAAGGTCAAGAAAATGCAGGAGGGTCCGGTGGTGGACCACAGCGCTAGAAAACCGGGCTGGGTAGAGAGCAAGGATAAACCCGCCTGGGTTCGCGAAGACGATGAGGTCCTCAAACCTATAAGCAAAAAGAAGGCAAAGTGATTTCTCCGTTCGGGACAGCGGTATTCACTACATTTATTAGTCTGGAGTATCTTTCTTTTTTTTGCTTTTAAGCAGGGTTGATCGTTATGGAACTGGGGCTTGTAGGCAAGCCAAACGTGGGTAAATCCACCTTTTTTAACGCGGCTACAGAAGGCAACGCTGAGATAGCTAACTACCCCTTTACTACAATTGATGCCAACCGTGGAGTGACCTATGTCCGGAGCAGATGTCCCCATCTGGATTTCGGAGTGGAATGCAACCCAAGGAACTCTCCATGCAGAAATGGAGTACGCCTTATTCCTGTGGAAGTTTTAGATGTGGCAGGCCTTGTGCCGGACGCACATAAAGGAAAGGGGTTGGGAAACAAGTTTCTGGACGATCTCAGACAGGCATCTGCCCTCATACATATTGTAGATGTCTCAGGCGCAACGGATTTTGAGGGGAACCCCCTCCCCAAGGGGAGCCATGACCCCGCTGAAGATGTAAAGTTTCTGGAGGATGAGATTGACTATTGGATTACAGGGATATTGAGTAAGGACTGGCAGAAGATAACCAAACAGGCCCACTTGCAGGGTAAAAAACTTGAGCGAATGCTTGCTGAGAAGCTCGCTGGCCTTGGGATAAATGAGCATCAAATCGGTGCTGCCCTGAAAAAGGTAGATAATGACAATCCAATGAACTGGAAGGAGGAGGAAATATTTCATCTGGCTAGAACCATCAGGAAGGAGAGCAAGCCAATTTTGATCGCTGCTAACAAGGCTGATCAGGCTACGGATGAGCAGATTGAAAGATTTATTGAAGCAGTGGATGCCCCAGTGGTTCCCACGTGTGCGGAAGCTGAACTGGCGTTGAGAAGGGCTGCGAGAGCTGGATTAATAGAGTACATCCCCGGGGAGGATCACTTCAGGATACTGAAGCCTGAATCCCTCAATGATGTTCAGAGAAAAGCACTTAAAAAGATAGAGGATCTGCTAGCGAGGTTCGGTTCAACAGGGGTTCAGGAGGCTGTGGAGACTGCTGTTTTCAAACTTCTGAAGAGGATCGTGGTGTATCCAGTGGAGGATGAACACCATTTAACTGATCATGATGGTAGGGTTCTCCCTGATGCCTACCTCATGCCGGAGGGGAGTACCGCTAGGGATCTGGCGTACAAGGTCCATACGGAGTTGGGGGAACATTTTATAAGGGCTATTGACGCAAGGGAACACAGGGTTATAGGCGCCGATCACGTTCTTAAAAATGGTGACGTGATAAAAATTGTGGCGGGAAGGTGAGGGAGTGACGGAAGAACTGAAGAAGGGAGAAAGGGCAAAGGTGCGTTTCCGGATCATCTCCGGCAGTTATCATGCTGTTGAGCCAGAGGTGGACAAATCACTGAAGGCTGCTAGAATTGTTATAGAGCTCTACGGTCGCGATGAGGATGGAAGAACGATAACAGTCCTGTATGACAAGTTCCGTCCCTATTTCTATGTAGTTGACTTAACGGAGGAGGAGAGGAAGGGTTTGGAAATGGATGATGAGGTGGTGGAGATGGAGGAGGTGGAACTTGAGGTGGGTGGGGTGAAGAGGAGGGCCACGAAGATATATTTACAGCATCCCTACAAAGTACCAAATTACAGGGACAGGTTTCAGGATGAAACGGGTTTAAGAGTCCTGGCTGCGGATATACCCTACATATTCAGATTTATGTATGACATGGATCTGGGTGCCACTGTTGAGGCAGAGGGAGAGGTCTTGGGAGGCAGGGCGGTGGACGGTGAACCTGCTGGGGATCAGGTAGCCAAATACTACACCGACGTTGTTATGTACGCAGACAGGATAGATGATGCCCCTCCTCTCACCGTACCACTTAAAACCCTCAGTTTTGATATTGAAAACTTCTTGAAAAGGAGGTTTATTGCTACCATTGGTTGGAGCATTGCCAACCTTCCGATAAAAAGCCTTGACGAGATAAGGAAGGGGTCAATAGAGGCTGACGATCAGGAGGAGCTTCTTGAGAGGTTTAGGGAACTTATACTTGAGGAGGACCCGGACATAATCACAGGCTACAACATTGATGGATATGACCTGGAGTACATCTACTCCACAGCGAAGGAGCTTCTGAGGAGCAAGGAGAAGATTGAAAAGGTTCTCGGATGGAGCAGGGATCTTTCTCCCCTTTCAAAGCGGGGATACAGAAACTGGAAACTACACGGCAGGGTGATCGCAGATGCATGGTGGAACATGAAAAGGGAGTTGAGACCAAAAGTGGAGACCCTCAACTATGTCTCTCAGATGCTTTTTGGGGAGGGGAAGGAGGAGGTAGACCCATTAAAGATTGAGGAGTTGTGGGAGAAGGATCGGGAGAGGGTGATTTCTTACTGTATTAAGGACTCAGAGCTTGCCCTCAGGATTCTGGATTACACTGACGTTTTGAGGAAATACATGGATATCTCTAACGTGGCGAAGCTTCCTTTGGAGGACACCTTAAACGGCACAACATCTGTTCTCATTGATTCCATCCTGATTC
>JAGHBW010000049.1 GCA_021160765.1 Thermoplasmata archaeon | reverse complement strand
GGCATAAACGGCGGAGGTGCGTAAGGGGGTGGTGGATATGGTGGGGCCTCCCCGGGAGGTGGACCTGCCGGAGCGGGGCGGATTAGTGTTCCGCAGTTAGGACAGACGACCTCCTGTCCCGGAAGTGCTGGGACAGGAAAACCGCATTTGGGACACAGATAGTATCGTACCGACACCAGCTCACCTTACACTATTCATATCACCCTCTTTTATAAAAATAGTGGCTGAATGACTGAATAGTTGAAGACGCATAAAGTTTCTTTTTCTGAAAAGAGAGACCGCAAGATTTATCTTCCCCATACCTATCTATTCTTAATTTTGCACCCAGAAAGACACGGTAAAGAGGTAGATAAATGAAAAGTGCACGTGGAGTTGTGGGGGTTTCCGAAGGGGAGTTCTGGAGAGCTCTAGATCCCCTGCTGGGTAGATATTTCAGGGAGAGATTCACCGCACCAACAGAGGCGCAAGAAAGATCTCTTAAAGCGCTCAGGCAGGGGAAAGACCTGCTGGTGGTTTCCCCTACAGGCACTGGCAAAACCTTTACAGCATTTCTTACTGTCCTTGATCACCTTGTCAATGAGGCGAGAGAGGGAAGGCTCCAGGAGAAAACATACTGTGTATACATCTCCCCACTAAAAGCCCTTGGAAACGACATAAGGCGGAACCTTCAGGAGCCCCTTGAGGCGGTGTATGAACTGGCCAAAGAAGAAGGAGTGGCACTTCAGGAGATCAGGGTTGCAATAAGGACCGGAGACACCCTTATAAAAGAGAGACAGAGGCATCTCCGCCACCCCCCACACATTTTAATAACCACACCAGAGAGCCTTGTACTTCTGCTCTCCTCATCTCATCAAAGATATCTTAAGGAGGTCAACTACGTCATCGCTGACGAACTCCACAGCCTCTTACCCACGAAGAGAGGAACGATGCTTGCTGTTGCTCTTCAGTGGCTGGATCATCTGAATCACCCCAGGAAACCTCTAAGGATTGGACTCTCAGCGACGCTCTCCAATCCTAAGGAGGCGATGAAGTTCCTTCTAGGATATGAGGATAGCAGGTGGAAAAGGGGGGAGATTATAGAGGGGAAGATGAGCAAGAAATACTCCTTTGAGGTTAGATACACACCCTCCTGGGGGAGGCTCCTGGAGGAGGTGGGGGAGATAATAAACAATCATAAGGTTACAATGGTCTTCACCGGAAGAAGAAGGGAGGCTGAGGAGATCTCCTATTATCTCAAAGCAAAGGGATTCACTGATTTATATCCTCATCACGGCAGCCTGTCAAGGGAGGTTAGGGAGGAGGTTGAAGCACTTCTGAAGAGGGGTGAGCTTAGGGCGGTGATAACCTCCACCTCACTTGAACTCGGAATTGACATAGGAGACGTTGACGTTGTCGTCCAGATCTCCCCACCCCCCTCACCCTCTGCACTATTGCAGAGGGTAGGAAGGGCAGGGCACGGGATTGGGAGAGTGAGTAAAGGTATTATTCTTGCAAGGACACGACATGAGATACTTGAAGCGGCAACCCTTGTGGAGATGGCTAAAAAAGGCATTCTGGAGCGGATATCAATACCCCAGAAACCCTGGGATGTGGCCATCCAGATGATAACTGCCATGGCTACCGGGGGCGTAGAGGATGTAAAAGATATACATAAAATACTGAGTAATTCCTATCCATTCCGCAGGCTTAAGATGAGTCTTTTAAAGAAGATCGTCACCGATTTAGCTAGCCTCTCCAGACACTCCGTAAAGTTGATGGACCGTTTCACATTGAAGGAGGGAGGGGGGAAGGTACAGGTCAAAAAGGGCTTCAAACATATCTTCTACACCAACGTAGGCACTATTGTGCCAGAGATCAAATATGCTGTGTATACCTCATCCCCCTTAAGAAGAGTTGGGGAGCTTTCGGAGGAGTTCGTTGAAAGATTAAGCAAATATGACGTTTTTATGCTGGGTGGGAAAAGTTATCAACTTCTGGAGATAAGGGGCAGACGGGCTATCGTCCGGGAGGTGGAGGGGCTGCTTGCCATGGCACCCAGATGGTCTGGTGAGGCCCCCAGCAGACCCCCGGAGGTCTCTGATTACCTCTCAAAAACACTTCAATACATTTCAGAAGAGATTGAGAAGCATATAAAAGATAGAAGGGGTGAAAAGGAGGTCTGGCCCCCACTTATGAAACAACTTTCCCAAAAGTACGGACTTGATGAGAGCTCCTCTGAAGAGCTCTTTTACTACGTTCTGTCTCTGATGAACCATAAAGCAATTCCCCTAAAAGGGAGGGTTGTTTATGAGAGGGTAAAAGGCCCCGCAGGCTCTTCCTTCGCTCTTTATTACCCCTCCACACAGGCAACGATGAGGGCTCTTTCACACATGATCAGATTCATTTACAGAAGAGATTTCGGGTACCTCTCAAGGACTACTGTTGCAAATGACGGTTTTATCATGACCCTCCCGGGGGGCCTCCCCACCCCCCACGAGATACTATCAAGGAAAGAAGATCTAGGAAGATGGAAAGAGGAGGGAATCAAGTCCGAAGAGGTATATATTCTAAGGCTGAAGAACGTACTCTTCCGCTCCCTTTTTCTCCTTAAGTCCTACAGAGGAAAACCGGTGGGACCAAGAAAAATACAGAACGACTTCAGGCTTTTCAAATCTTTATTGGAGAGCGACGGGTTGGGCACCTTAGGTAGACTTCTTCAGGAGGAGGCTCTGAAGGAGGTTACAATGGGACCCTTAGACATTGAGGAGGCTCTTAACCTGAGGGAGGTGCTTGTGAATTCGGCCACTGAAGTGGTAGAGGCCATCTCTCCCTCGCCTCTTCTAAAGGAACTCTTTGAAGGTGGTGAGTATGTAAGCACAGAGGAGGAACTCCACACTGGACATACTATAACAGACGTGAGTGTGAAGGATGTTGGGGAGAGAACAGTAGAGGTGCCCGATGAGGTGTTGGAGGACCTCATAAAAGAGTTCGCTGAGTCGGTTTTGAGGGGGGACCCCCCTGCCCCCATAACAGTAAGGCTAAACGATAAAGGAGGGAGGAGGAGAGAGGTTATAGCCAATCTCTCACAAAGGTTGAGGCGCGCTGGAAGAACCCTTAAGGCGATAAGGATTCCCGGGGGCTACGTTCTTCTTCCCCCGGGGCTTGAGGGCGTCTGGAAAGAGAATATTGAGGGAGCTACGG
>JAGHBW010000240.1 GCA_021160765.1 Thermoplasmata archaeon | reverse complement strand
GCGCCGCATACAGGGCATCTCTCTTCAGTGTATTTAATCTCGCCCTTCTGCGGTAGTGGGTATGTCTTCCCGCATCTGGGATAATTTGAGCATCGGAGGTATCTCTTTCCCCACCTTGATCTGACCTCCACCATTTCTGCGCCACATCTGGGGCATCTTCCAGCCCTCGTCTGCTCTTTTAGGGCCTTTCTTATCTCCTCTCCAACAAGCTGGGAGTTCTCCTTCAATACCTCTACAACCTTCGCAAGTAATTTTCTTGAATCTTCTATAACCTCCCGGGGGTCCTTTTTACCGGAGGCCACCTCTTCCATCTCCGCCTCAAGGCTGCTTGTCATCTCATGCCCCGTGATATCCTTCGCGTACTTTTTGAGAGCCTCTGCAAGTGCAATTCCAACCTCTGTTGGAACCGGGGGGGAGGATTTTACATATCCCCGGGAGTAGAGTTTCTGTATGATCTCGTGTCTGGTTGATTTTGTGCCCAGGCCGAGTTTTTCCATCAATTCCACCAGCCCACCCTGTGAATACCTCCCCGGGGGTTTGGTCATTTTCTTCTCAAGCTTCAGTTCCACAACATTAACCAGGTCACCCACATTTAGATCTGGGAGGAGCACCTCTTTTACCTTGCTATATGGATAATATTTCCTCCAGCCAGGATCAACAATGGTGGTGCCGGAGGAGGAGAAGCTTTCCCCGGAGATGTCAAACGTCGCCTGGGTTACCTTCACTTTAGAGGGGGGGGCCAGGGTTGCGAAGAACCTTCTTACTATTAGTTCATATATCTTTCTCTCTTGAGCCTTAAGTTCCCCAGGCTTCGGCACACCTACGGGGTGAATGGGTGGATGATCAGTGGCTGAGGTTTTGCCCCTTGTAGGGGTCAACACACTTTGTTCAAGAAGGCTCCTTGCGAGATCAGAGAACTCACCTTGAAGAAGTGTTTTAAGCACACCCTTAAGGTCAATAGAGGGGGGATAAACAGTATTGTCCGTCCTGGGGTAGGATATGTATCCGCGGGTGTAGAGGTCCTCAGCAATGCTCATCGCTCTGGCTGCGGAAAGACCGAGAGAATTTGCCGCCCTTAAAAAAGCTGTGGTATTAAATGGTGCAGGAGGTTTATCCACCCTGACCTTGCTTCTCACACTGCTTACCTTTGCAGTCTTAGCACCCCTAACTTTATCAAAGACCTCTTTGGCCCTTCTCTCATCTGTAAATCTGCCGTTGGAGTGGGTGGTTGGAAACTTCAGTCCCTTTTCCAGGATTCCATTTATCTCCCAGTAGGGGGTGGGCTTGAAGGCCTGTATCTCCTTTTCCCGCTCCACTATAAGTGCCAATGTGGGAGACTGAACCCTCCCTACAGAGAGGAAATCCTTTCCAAGTCTGCCGGAGGAGAGGGAGATCAGTCTTGTAAGGACAGCTCCCCAGAGAAGGTCCACAACCTGTCTTACCTCGGCAGATGATGCTAGATTGTCATCAACATCTTTTAGATTTTCAAAGGCGAACTTAATCTCTTGTGGCGTTAATGCGGAGAAGCGAGCCCTTTTCACCCAAGGCCTATTTTTCATATCCTTTAGAGCCCACTCAACGGCCTCTTTCCCTATAAGCTCCCCCTCCCGATCATAATCTGTAGCTATGATTATCCCTTCTGCCTCGCGGGCAAGTTTCTTAAGAGCCGCCCCCCTCCTTCTATCAGTCAGCACCTTCTTTGACTCCACCTTTATCAGCTCTTCGGGGTCGACTCTGTTCCACTGATTGTACTCATCAGGATAGTCCAGATTGAGTATGTGTCCCTTCAGCCCCACCACAGCAGCATCTCCTAGGGGGGAGTTAATGCGGTATACCGTTACACCATTCAGATTTTCCCTCCTGACTCTACCCCCGCCCAGAATGCTGGAAATTCTCCTGGCGGCGTTTTCCTTCTCGCACACTATTAGGATCATCGTTGAGCACCTTCAATGAGCCACCCCCCATTTGAAATTTTACTATAATAATCTTTTTAGTGGTTGATTCGTAGTGGGTCTAGGGGAGGTCAACCAGGTCTTCAAAGGTTCTTAGTACTATTACCTTCTCCCAATTGTCAATTCTTTTTAAGGCTTCACTACCCTCCCCCACCCCTCTTGGTATATACACAGGCTTCACACCTCCACCAAGGGCCGGTATGACGTCATTTTTTATGGAGTTCCCCACCATATAATATCTATCTCCTGGAAACTTTTCAACGATACCTCTTACAACCTCAGGCGTCTTCCTTCTAACCACTATTATCTCATCAACGAGATCTCCTATCCCTGCCTCCTTCACCTTTCTTATCTTCCTCTTTTCAGGAAGAACAGTTGTTTTGGTCAATATTATGATTCTATCCCCTCTCTCCCTAAGTTTGTTCAATACCTTCTTCACCCCGGGGGCCAGAACGTATCTCTTTGGGAGTAGAGAACCTAGTATGGGCAGGTGGACGAATGAGGAGTAGTTGGGGTTTAGTACTATTGTGTTGTCAAAGTCCAGGATAAAGATTCTTTTCATTGCTAGGCAAAAACATTTATCCTTACAATAACTTTTCTTCTCACCAAGGTGCGTCTACCATGGAATACGAGTCATTGAGAAGGGACATAGACGAGGTATTTCACAGACGGGGAGTACTTGTAAATTACATTCCCTGGGGCCTTAAGGACCTTCTTAAGGTGGTGGACTACACAACCCAAGAGGCACTGCTCCAGGGGAGAAAACTTATCATTCTCTCTCCACGCTTCTTTCAGAGAGAGATAAGGGAAAGAGCCGCAGAGCGCGCCGCTCAGGAAGATAGAAGTACTGTCATTCTCCCCTCCCGGAGACTTCCCTGCTCAGCAATTGGAGGGGAGATAAGGATTGCTGATGTGGTAAACCATTGCTTTGGAGGTTGGAAGTGCCCATATCAAAAAGGGTTTGACCTGAGCATTTTCAGGGAGATCTTGAGTGGAGAGAGGGACCTTTGGTCCTCCCGACGCCTTCTGGAGGAGGCGGGGATGTGTCCTTCAAGACTGGTGGTGGATCTCGCTGCTGAGGCGGCTGTAGTAGTTACCGATTATCCGTTCGTATTCCACCAGGGATTCCGAAGGCTTCTTTCAGACATTGCGCAGGACCCTCGTAGAACTGTACTTCTGATGGTGGAACCATATTACCTGTTGAGTGAGGTAGATGAGGAGTACACGTATACCATCACAGAAGAGAGCCTTAAAGGGGAATGGCTTGGGGAGATTGGAAGGTTGCCGGGTGTTCTTGAAGAGGACCTCAGGATACTTGAGGCGATTAAGGAAGGGCTCCTTGAAATAATTGACGATAGAAGGAGGATGGTGAAGGAGAGCCAGCTTTTTGGAAATGAGGAGTCAGAGGTTGCAAAGAGAGAGAGAAAGCCGCAAAATCCAAGAGTCATAAAAAGGCACGAGATCATAGCAAAGCTGACTGAGAGGGTGGACATTGCTCCTGAAGAGGTTGTTAGGGTTCTTAGGAGGCTTCTGGATCTTAAATTTGAGAGGCCTGAGATTAGATGGAGGTACGCCAATCTCTATCTTTTTGTTAAGTTCTCCGTTGAGCAGTATGGCTCCGTGTTGAGATATTATTTCCAGGAGGGGGGTGAGGAGGGAATAAGGGTTTCGGTTCTCCATCCTGGTGACGTTATTAGGGATGTTATTGACGAGGTGTGGGGGGTGATAATCACTGCTACAGGTAGTTATCCCACATCGGCATATACTGACCTGATGGGCCTGGGAACGGGTGATTACACCTTAAAAGTATATTTTGACAGCAGCGAATATGAGGACACAGTGAGGGTCTTCATACACGATGGAATTTACTTTCCCAAGCCCTGGAGGGAGCCGGGCAAGCTTGAGGAGGCTATTGTGAAATCTGCAGAGTTTTTGGAGAGCTTTATTAAATACACGTCAGACGTTGGCGGAAGATATGCGGTGGTCTTCCCCTCTTTCAGAAGAAAGGACGAGATTCTGGGTTTAATCTCTCCCCCTGCGGGCGTAGTACAAATATCTGACATCCGGGAAAAGCCAGATGGTTGGTGGGAGAGCACTGAGGAAAAGATGGAAAAGGAAAATTGGATTCTTTACCTTGTTGGGAATTCAAGTCTTTGGAATCACATAATTGGAAAAGAGATATCCCTTAGAGGGGTGTTATTATTTGATGTACCACACAAAGGAAACTGGATGGTGGTTGAGGAGAGGAAGAAGCTCATGAGAAGTAGATATGGGCGTGTTAAAGGAACGTTTCTAGGGGAATACCTTCACCCCTTCTATCTCATAAATTCCATGATTTCCCACAATCTCCTTCATAAAAAGAAGGCCTTCATGGTGCTGGTGGATAGAAGATACTCATCCACAGGAATAAGGGCAGGTCTTCCTTCCTTTATCCGGAGTGTGACTACCAAAAACCCAATTCCCATGATAGATGACTTTTTTTCCCAGTAGGGAATACCCCCTTGACATATATGGAGGTAGCAGTTTTAGGCAGCAGTTCTAGGGGAAACTCCATTCTTGTCAGAGATGGAGAAAGTAGTGTTCTTGTAGATGTGGGTCTCCCATACAGATATTTAACTAAAGCGCTGTCAGAGGTTGGTGTAGGTGCGGATGAAATAGGTGCGCTACTTCTAACACATGAACACAGGGATCACATCTCATCTCTTCTTCGGTTCAGGAGGTATCACCCTAACGTTCAGATTCTTTCATCGCATCCCACACTGTGGGTTTTGGGTGTTGAGTCAGGTGTGCCGCTTCAACCGGGTGTGAAGAAGGAGGTTCAAACGTTTACGGTTGAGTCCTTTGAGGTTCCCCATGATGCTCTAACTCCTGTGGGATATAGAATAGACTCGGATGGAAAAAGGTTATCAGTGGCGCTGGACACGGGATCGGTTACTGAAGGACTAATAGATGGTCTTAAAGGGAGCAACTTTCTTGTTGTGGAGGCGAACCACAATATGGAGATGTTAAGGAAGGGCCCCTATCCTTATCACTTAAAACGGAGGATTGCAGACCCGCTTGGACACCTTTCCAACAGGGAGTGCGGAAGACTTCTCAGAAGAGTGGTGGGTGATGAGACAAAGGGGGTGATTCTGGCACATCTGAGCGAGAAGAACAACACACCATCCCTTGCCATATATGAGGTTGTTGAGGAGTTTCTGGGCAAGGATGTAAGTGACCCCTACAGCGTTCCAGGTTTGCTTACCATGGAGATTGCGAGACCTAGAGGAGTTGTCGGACCTTTTAAATTTTAAAGACAGAGTTCAATACTGTACAAAGAGATTTATATAAACAGATGCTGGTGTGAGAAACATGCCGTCCGCGTATCATATGGGGAATCTAACCCCCCAAAGAAAAGCCGTTCTTGCCCTGTTCGCAGTGGTTATTGCTTCGCTTCTACTTCTAACAGCGTTTGAGTTCCGTTCCGGTGGTGGGATGGAAATTGACGAATTTCGGGGTGGGGTTAAATCCCTGACATTTCTAGCATCATATTCACCAACGATTCTCAGGATGGACCTGAAAGGTGCTGAACACGTTAAGAAAGCGATTCTTCGTGTGAGAGGGATGCTCCCGCCAAATTCTACCTTTATACGCGTAGGCCTGAGACCGGTGTCTCTCGCTGAGGGAGATTTTAATGGGGACGGCCTCCCCGATCTAGCAGTAGCTTGTTATGAGGAAGGAAGCATACACGTTTTTTTAAATAAGAAGAATAGAAAAATAGACTTCTTCACGCCTGCAGTGTACCCTGTTGGAGAATATCCTATAAAGTTAGCATCGGGGGATC
>JAGHBW010000008.1 GCA_021160765.1 Thermoplasmata archaeon | reverse complement strand
GGGGGGTGTTTAGAGGGAAAGTGGTGGGTTTTTTGTGGGGGGGGGAAAAAAGGGGATTGTCAAACCAATTAAATGTTCTCATTGTGGAGGGATATCAACAAAGGTTGTCATGAGGGGTGAAGTACAGGTCTGTGAGTACTGCGGTGCCCCACTAAACGTGAAATGAGTTTGTCTTGGGGCTGGTCTGGATGAAGGTCACGTCGCGGCCGATGGGCGCTCTGGCAATATTTATTATAATTTTAACATTCACTTCAGTGATAACTTTTTTGTTAATAGATGTAGATAGAAATAAATACCAATACGTGGCCGTGGACATAGATTCACGATGGGGTGTAGGACCTGGAAAGGCTGAGATATTCTGTCAGTTGATGAACGATTATGGGGAGGTTGGGGATGGATGGAGGATAAAAGGGAGAATATATGTAGAGGGAGCGCCAGCCACACTTGTTATTGGCCCGCAGTCAAAATTGGGGGATGTAAAGCACAAACTTGAGAGGGGTGAAAACTTATCGGAGACCAGGGGGCTATACATTATAGATGCTGCAAACGAAACAGTAGTTGTTAATTTCCCTGTGGAGGTTGAAGGCCAATATGGGCTTCTTGTCTATTCAAAGGGAAAAGCAAACCAGACGAACGCCCTCAGTATTGCCTCAAACTCTACACGTTTCACGGCACATATCGTTGAGTACAATCCCAGTTATGAGCGGTACGTTAAAGAGTACAGACAGGGAATAATAGCCACACTCTATTTACTCATAATACTTGCTGTTCTAATCACATTTTCATCCCTTTACCTTTCTTATATTGAAAGAAAGAGGAGGATTCTCCAGTTCTTAAGAGAAAACATTGCGTCAGATGTGAAATCTCTATCTATTATTCAGACACTTTCAAGGAAAAAGACAAACGTAATTCTGATAGCATTGTTGATCCTGCTGGTGTTGATTTATCTATTCTCCGTCGTTCTCCAGAAGCCGCTCTATATTCTTCTCATCCTTATATTTGCGATATTTGTATATCTTTTCCCAGTGGGGGTGATAAGAGCGTGGGAAGAAATGTTAAACGAAGCATCTGGGGAGGTTCATACTGTGGTCTCACTGGGGGTCCTGCCATCTGTTCGGAGGGAGGGTTCTGAGGTCTTTATAGGGCTGGAAATAAGTAACTCCTCTGCCTATCCTTTGAAGGACATCACAGTTTCATATATACCTGACGGAAACCCTCTTGTGCCGGTAAATAAGAGTGAGTACATTTCGCTGATCTATCCATATGAGTCAGAGCACGTTTTCTTTAAATTTAAGGTGCCTTCAGGGGTAGTAAGTGCGGGGTCGGTAAAGTTTCAGGTCCAATATTTTGATACAGGCACAAGGAGGAGCCATCAGATCACAACAAGGCCAGTGAGGATTCCAGATGAAGACGGTGAGTTTGTGGGATAAGAAAAAGGTATATAGTGTAAATTCAATTAGGTCAGGGTGAGGTACATGGAAGAGGACGACACGCTTTTCTATCATTCATGGGGAGCACTTCTAATTGTCCTCGCGTTCATGTTCATCATATGGGAACAGGTCAATTCTCTTCTTACAGCTTTCTCTTTCTTCCTCATTCTGTTTGGCACGGTGCTTGTGGTGCTCTCCACCAAACATAGAAGGGCAGAGGAGGTAACCCATGCCGGCATAGCTCTGGCCTATTTTGGATGCATACTGTATCTTATAATTAAAGGGCTGGGGTTCAGGACGATTTTTGCACTTCTATTTTTGAGTATGGGTATCATCGTGATTCTGTGGTCAAATAGAAGCAGGAAAGGTGGAGAAGATGAGTGATGAAAGAGAGAAGGTTGTGCGCAGCAGGGGATTGATAAAGAAGATCCAGATGGCTATTCCAGGGTATAGGGGATATCGTAAGCGTGAGGACCTCCGAATAGCAGATAGTCTTCTCAGGAGTTATATTTCTGAAAGATTGGAGAGCGATATTGCCCTTCTAAAAAGGTTCTCCGCAGGGCTATCCCAGAATCTGTTGATGGAGCCGTTGCAGGAACTCACATCAACTGTTAACTATCTGGAAACGATGATGTTGAGGATAAGGCACGCGGAGCAGGGCTATTCTGGAATATCTCCAGATGCGAGATTTGACGTGAAGGAGCTGGATAAGCTGTACGATTTAGACAGCAATCTGATAACATCCGTTGAGGCAATAGATCATTTGGTGAACGGACTCCCGATTTCTCCAAATGAAGAGGATATGGAGAGGATGATGGAAACACTTCTTAGTATTAGAAAGAAGGTGAAAGAGCTGGAGGATGCCTTTCTAAAGAGGCAGGAGTTCGTTAAAATGTACGGTGGGTGATCTGAGATGAGGTTTATAAGGGAGAATGAGCGGGAGGCAGATATGGGTTTGATTGACGGTAGAAAGACCTTTGAGTGGCCTCCCGAAATAAAGGCGGGAAAACTGTTTTGGAGAATACCCCGTAACGTTCAATGGAATGACAACATTATAGTGAAAGAGGATGAATATGCTGTCTTTTTCAGAGATGGAAAGGCGCTGTTTATGTTTGATAGACCCGGCAGATACGCCCTGACAACTCAGAATGTTCCAATTCTTGCAAAGCTTGGGGCGGTTGCGCTGGGGATCAGACAGTTGGGAGAGGTTTTCTATATCCAGAAGAGAGAGATCAGGGGGAAGTTTGGAACCCTTGAACCACTTTCATTTAGGGACAAGGACCTTGGTATGGTGAGATTGAGGGCTTTTGGCCAATATGCGTTTAAGATTGTTGACCCCCTCCTTTTTATAACACAGTTTGTAGGGTTAATGGGGATTGAGAGTGAGGAGGAGGTGTACAACTGGTTGAGGGACCAGATTGTTATGGTTCTCAACGATGTAATTGGGGATTTGAAGGAGAAAAGGAGGATGGGGATACTTGATATGCCAGCATATCTCCAAGACATTGAAGCACTAACACTAGCAAGACTCGCACCTCTAACTGGCAGTTATGGAATAAGGATAACCAGGTTTGCAGGATTGAATATAAACGTTCCAGAGGAGCTGAAAGAGGCGATAGATAAGAGGGCGATCATGTCTGCATACGGTGTGGATTATATGACGTACCAGACCGGGAAGGCAGTGGAGGGGATTGGCAAGGGTGCTGAGAAGGGAGGTGGGGAGACCTCTGGATTTACCGGCATGGGTGCAGGCCTTGGTGCTGGGCTGGCAATGGCTCAATCCATGACACAGCAGATCGGAAAATCTGCCCAGTCTGGGACGATTACGTGCCCTCATTGTGGGAGGGTGGTTGGTGCGGAGTCAATATACTGCCCCTTCTGTGGAAAGAGGCTCAGGGGTGAGACTATCATATGTCCCTCATGTGGGCATGAGGTTGAGGCTGGCGCAAGGTTCTGTCCGAATTGTGGGGCAAAGCTGAAGGAATGATTCAATTGAGGTTAGGAAAAATATAATTATTTTTATCCTAATTAATATGCCAATGAGGTCTAACACAGTATTCCTCATGGCATTTGCTGCGTTCATACTGCTTGTTCCCTTGCTGATGTTGATGAAGGATTATGAGGATGAAAGGCCACGGGTTGACATAATGAACCACGACGGTACATTGGGTCCAGGGGAGGTGTTTTTTGATCCAATTACGTATTCGGATGAGGAGGAAGGAATCCTGGAGGAGGGCTGGGTCATTAAGGGAAAGGTTTTTGCGCTGGGCACGGAAATAATGGTCGTCGTGGGAAGGGTGGAGGAGCTGGAGGCTGCGGAGCTGCAGCTCAGGAAAGATGGTGTAATTGATTATAGATTACCTACAATACAGAAGTTCTACATCCACAACGAGACGATGAATATTAGCGTTCCAGTGGAAGAGGAAGGGAGATACTCCATTATTCTTTACAACACCCACAGATGTGAGTGGACTGAGGAGAACTGCGTTAGTGAGAACATAACCCAGTATCATATTGATATATACGCTGAGAACCCAAAATATTACTGGTACAACGATGTTGGCAGGCCCATATTCGCCGCAGTCTCAACACTTCTTACAGGACTCCTCAGTACATTCCTTTTCTACTTTCTCCTACTTGAGAGGAGAGAAAGAGGTGAGGGGAAGTTGAGCAAAGAATCGCTGAAGAGGACCTTTGTTGTTATGGGGGGACTTCTGGCGGCAATCGCATTCTCCCTCTTCTACGGCGGCGGCCTCTGTATTCTCTATCCATTTCTATTTGCAGCCCT
The DNA here is from genome assembly GCA_021160765.1 of Thermoplasmata archaeon. GTDB lineage: Archaea > Thermoplasmatota > Penumbrarchaeia > Penumbrarchaeales > EX4484-36 > EX4484-36. Next base: position 450 of record JAGHBW010000008.1, on the reverse strand, counting down.
CCTCTTCACTGTGATAACCGGACCAGCTATGATCAAAAGAGAGGAGGAGAAGGGAACCCCGGGGAGAATGATCAGTGTTTTTGGCCACATAGAAAAGGTGGAGGAGGACAGGGTTAGGATGATGGTTCTTGTGAGGAATCTGACATCAGATGTTTTAAAGGATATCGTTATCTATCCAGAGCTACCCCCCGACCACCACATGTTTGGTATAGGGGAGCAGTATATAATCTGGCTGGACCCCGGGGACGATGGAAAGGTCTATTTTACCTTTAAGAGAACAAGGAAAACGCCGAAGATCGTTCCTATAAGTTTCAGGGTGGAATACCATTATAAGGGCAGGGTCTATGAAGAGCGGAGTGAAAAATACTGGCTTAATTTTGAGTAAAAGGTGAGGTAAACATGTGCATTGTGGAGAAATTCTACGAATATATGGTAGATAAAGTTTTATTT
>JAGHBW010000214.1 GCA_021160765.1 Thermoplasmata archaeon | reverse complement strand
TTCAGGTTCTGGCCCTGTCTCAGATGGCTTCTCCTCTATCTCTTTTTCCTTCTTCTCCGAGAACCACCTTTTGTAAAGGAGAAATGCAAGTCCAAATCCAATAAGAAAAGAGATGACACCTGCAGAGATGAAGATCAACGTTCTGCCCTTGGGGGCGGGGTGGACAGTTTTCCCTATAACACTTATTGTAATAGAGGCACGCAGGGTATGATTTCCATCGCTAACTGTCAGGTTTATTATGTGAACTCCAGACTTCTTCAAAGTGACATTAATAATTTTCCCCTCACCCAGGGGTCCCTCAATGGATGAGGTCCAAAGGAAGGTCAAGTGTTGCCCCCAGATCTCATCCGGGTCTGTACAGTTTGCATAAAGTGTAAAGCTAACCCCTGCAGATACGTACTTTCCAGATAGGGATGTCTCAATCTTTGGGGGTATGGGTGGGTCATCTCTATTTAGAATAACCAGAGTAAAGGAGTCATGCAGTGTTACAGACGAATCACTAAATGTTACTACTATTCTATAACTTCCTATCATGGAATTGTCAGGCTTTATTTTAAAGGATCCGTTGGGATAAAGGATATAATTCTCTCCCTCAACCAGCCCAGGTATGGTGTTCATGATATTGTTTTCAACAGTAAGAGTCTCCCCATCTCTATCCCAACTATTTATTATTACAGTAAGCCATTGGTCCTGTACAACACTTTTATCGGTAAGGGGGACCCATTCAGGTGGGTCATTTACCGGTGTCACAGACACTGGAATTACTAAAGTTGTGGAGTCTTCGCCATCAGTTGCGATTATACTGACGTTTCCATCACCGTAAAAGTCTTCATCAGGAGTGAGATAAAGGGTGTCCCCTGTAATATTGACGTTAAGCCCCTCTGTGGTGGTAGCTGTATATTGTATTGAATCTCCATCCAGGTCGTTGAAAATAGATGATAAAGAGATGGTGTACCCCGGGCCGTCCTCCTCAATGGTGATGGAGTCTGGTGGATTTTGAGAGGATGGAGGGGAGTTTTCTATGGTGGCAAGGAAGATTGCAGGATAACTCTCGTTCTCTCCATCATAGGCCGTAACAACTATCTTTAACAGATCGTGCTTTTTTATTAAGCCTCCAGGGAGTGTAACAGATCTTGAGCTTACCTCTACAAACTCCTTGAGGAGCTGACCATTTTTAAAGAAGCGATATGTGTAGGTGATGTTTTCTTCTGCGGTTTCTATATCTGTAGAAGGTTTTACCACTGTGACTGTAATGGAATCTCCTCCCCTGGGCTTCTCTGGGAAAACGTTAATGCCCGGGGTTGTTGGAAGGAAGTTCATAACAAGTATTCCGCCAGGAAGTGGGATCCAACCAGAGGAGTTTCCATGAGGATCTTCAGCTTTAACATAAATGTTATACGTACCAGTTGGCGCATCTTTTGGAGGTGTAAAGATTGTATTCCAGGTACCAGAGGAATAAAATGGCGGGCTTAGATAATCTCTTTCAACCATCTGTGGATCTACGCATCTGAACATCACTTTAAGCTCGGCTGGCGGGTCATCATCATCGGTCAGAAGAGCTGTGATTTTAAGCGATTTTGTCCTGTTTACTGTTGTGTTATCAGAAATAAAGGCGGACACCTTCGGTGGGGAGGAGTATATTATGGAGATGTTCCCTATGGAGGGGTCGCCGGAGTCCCTTATTATCTCTATGAGGAGGTAGATGGTATAATAACCTGGAAGATCGTCCAAGAAACCTCCTTTCCACGAAAGAATCTTGACTCCATTCTCCGAAACCGTGGAATTTGCGAAATCCTCTGAGAAACCGTAGATTGGATCAAACTCCTTGTCCAACAGTTTTACAACCACCTTGTCGTTTCCAACAATGCCGCTCACGGATATTTTGAAAAAGGGAGGCCACTCCCCATCTGGCGCTACCGGACCGATTACAGAACTCCCTTTGGATCTTCCCGGAAGCAGATGCAACCTCCCAGCAGAAATGCTCGTATTATGCCTTCCTACAATGAAAAGGTCGTCGTCAAATTCGTAGATGAATGGGAATGATGTTGAATAATTGACAATAAGGCGATATATGTGTGGGTTATAAGGTCCACTTCTGGTAAAATTGAATTCAACAGATGTTTCGGGGGGAACGTGAATAGAGAGATGGCATATGTGTGAAATGGCCATACCTTCAACAATCCCACTCGTCCTGTTCATTGTTGCCCAATCACCATCAGTCGGGTATATCTTGTCTCCTGAGGGGCCTAAGACCCTTATTGATATTTCTCCCCTGAAATCTGGAGAGTATACTGCAACGTCTTCCAATGCGTTAAGGGCGGGGATCCGTAAAGGCTTGGTTTTTACGTAAGAGGTGTATTGATAGCGGTCAATCAGACACACATTGAGATGCTCACCTTCACAATATAGAAGGTAATCCCCTGCTGGATGAAGGGTTGGGGAATGAGCGTGAGTGTCGCCAAAGGAGGGGCCCATAATCCAGGTATTTCCCGAATCAGTAGAGTTGACCAGAGAGATTCTTCCTGAGGAATTCTCATAGGCTACAGTAACTTTTCTCTCTCTCACCGATATGGAAAGATCGTCAAATGGATCCTGGTAATTCATGCTATATGTGGCAATGGCCCTGGGGCTCTCCCAATTCTGTCCATCGGTGGAACGGCTGTACATTACCACAAGAGGGGCTTTCTTATAGTTCGTCACCATATGCAATCTTTCGCCATCGGAGGCTACAGATATCTGATTTATTTCCCTGCCTAAACTCAGCACGGTGGAGGGGGCGGTCCAGTCAATGCCATCGTTTGTGGTGGAGATCATCTTAACCTCCCCCCCACCGGGTGTGGTGTAGTAGAGCAGAACCTTCCCTCCAAAATGAACCGCTGTAAAGAATGCAACACCATTGAGAATGCTTCTTACGTTCCAGATGTTTCCAGTGTTTCTTGCCAGATATAAAGTGGAATTTTTCTCCTTCCACAGAAGTAGTAGTGCATTTGAGGTGGAGACGGAGAGCAACTGAGAGCCTGAAAAGTTGTTAGAGAGGTTTTTGGGGGTTATGCGGGGGAGATCGTTGATGGTGCTTGAGGCCAACACCTTTAGAGAACCTCTTCCACTCATGTTGATGGTGGCCATAAAGTAGTAAAACTTCCCCCTAAATTTCTCCAAAGAACAAGTGGCATTAAGATGATTCCACGCATCGCCTACCTTTATAGGGACGCTCCAAGTATAGCCTTTGTTTGTTGAGAAGGAGACCATAAAGGAGTAGTTAAACCACGTGTTTCTCCTTATGAATGCCAGATATGCCATATTCCCCTCAACTACTAGTGGAGGCCCCTGACCGGAGGGGGAGAGGGAGTAATAGGAGCTCTCTGTGAAGTCCCATGCAGGAAGAAGAGAGTGGTTCTCAAATGAGTAATAATCCCCCCGATTTACCAGCTGATTACTCTCAACGCTCTCCTCATTATCGGGTTGTATTACCACATGGGTTTCTGGAACATCTGAGGATGAGGCGATCTCATTTTCTCGGTTAGTCCCTTCTGAGAGAGGAAATGTCAACAATCCCGACAAGAAAAAGATGCACGTAAGAATAAGTCCACTCCACCTCATGGGTAGAAAAAGAGAGACAGACTAAATAATATTTTCGCCGGGGGAGTGGGGGTTTGTACGATGCAGTATTCTCTGAACGGGGAAAATTTTTTATTAGGATGTAGCATTAATTACATGCTACACGTAGGGGGATAAGCATGTTTCAGAATACAATAAGAGGTATGGACAAAATATTTAAAACCAATAATTACGAGAACCTGATTATCTTGGTGACTGGTTATACAGGGACTATGAAATCTACCTTCACATATAATATAATATCCAAATTCCTTGAGAACCACCCGGAGTATATCGCTTTGTATGCGACGATAGAGGAGTCCCAGACCTCTCTCCTGAAGAACATAAAGTCCATTGGGATACCTACGAATGACAGAATATCTATTTCGGCTGACAACTGGACAAAACAACTCTATCTTTAAAAAAGTTAGCATACACACTACC
>JAGHBW010000023.1 GCA_021160765.1 Thermoplasmata archaeon | reverse complement strand
GTGAGCTTATTATAGGCTCTGGCATGAAGGCGTATTATCCCTCCACATCGTCGTACACCTACTACGCGGGAGAAGTAGAGATACTTGACGGCAAAAATAAAACTGATTGGCCAAAGTATGTGGACCTCTCTACCTATAACTACACTAGGATATATTCTACTACCTCTTACTCCTACTTTGGTTCAGGAATAGCCGTAGGAGACGTGAATGGAGATGGTCTTGTCGACCTAGCATTGGGCGGACTTGGTATGGACTCAAAGGGTGCGGTCTACCTCTTCTTCAATACCGGAAACCTGTACGACAAACTTGGGGGCAAGTACAATAAAACAGACATTCTGAACCTTCATCCTGATGTAACGTTTTACGGTCCTATGGGTGGCTCAGAGACTGGTTCTAATATACTCATTGCTGATGTGGACGGCGATCAATATGATGATCTTCTCATTGCTAGTGGAGGATACTCAACGAGCCAATATTCTTATGCGGGGAGAGTGGATCTGTATTATGGTAAGGACGCCACACAATGGGTTAATGAAGTAGACATGTATAGAAATCCCGGGGACTATGTAATCACTGGTTCGGCTGGGGGCGCTTGGCTGGGCGGCTACTCGTATTTCTATGATTACTATGGTATGGCTGTGGGTTGGGACAGTATGGCCTTTGGAGACTTTGATGTGGATGGGAAGCTTGACTTCCTTTTGGGTGAAGCTGGCAAAGACCGTAATGAAGGAGATGCAGTGATGATCCTATATGTAAAGCCCACAATAACAATAATTTCCGCTGAGCTAGTAGATGGCGATGGTGTTGCGGGAAACATCCTAACTGCAGGCTTTAAATACTACACCTTCAGAGTGGTTCTTAATGATACCTGGACATGGAGGGAGGTATCCCTCATAAGTTTATCATTTACTCTTAAGGGCGCCTACCTCGGTTTCATCTATACTGTAGAATACCGGTCTATTAACCAATCGTTCTTTGACACACGGAATCCATTTAACTACATGACCGTCTCTGAGGGCTCTTCAATGACACCCTCTGGTTACAAAAAAATGACGATTGAGTTTAAAGTGATGTTCTCCATGGATTTCCTCACGGATGACTTTATGGATGTTACATTCCTAGCTCAGGGGGGGAGAAGTAAGGCAGAACTTACTTATGAGGATTATTGCAGAGTGGAGATGGATCTCACGTTTACTGGGAGCTGGGTGGCTTATGGGGAAGGTGGAGAGTTCATCCCCCGGGGTGCTTTTATCAGCGGTAGTCAGGAGATATATTTCACGGGAATGCGGGTTGTGTATGAGGATACTCTGGTATCCCCGCCCAACGATTTCTTTGATGTGAGAATTGTGGATAACTGGCACCGTGTATTCTTCAATTATTCCTCCTCTGGGGCGGACTTTGTGATAAAAGCCCGTTCATACCCCATATCGGGGGAGCTGAGATTCCGCATAGGTATAGTAAACATCATTGGTAGAGGGAAAGATGTGAGTGTAATTCCAGATTACTATTTCACTGTGGACGCTGATGCACCCACTGCACCTAAGAATGTTGTAATACACTCCGATTCATTTACCGACCTAAGGGGAGAATATGACAATGACGGCGAGATTTACGTCACCTGGGATCCCTCCTATGATTTGGGATGTGGTATTGCAGGCTACTATGTGAAGGTCAGAGCATGGGGGAGCGGCACAAGAGGGGCTGCAGAAGGTTGGATATTCACCAATGAAACAAGGATAGTCCTCACAAACATGACAGCCGGATTAAACGATGTTCTTGTAGCGGCAGTGGATAATGTGGGGAATCGCGGTCCTGTTACCACAGCGTCGGTGACCATTGAGACTGATCCGATATCCTTCTACAGTGGAGGGCCACACCAGATATGGAAAACTACGGATAGGGTGACCGTGAGCATACACCTAATGGATCTTGGCGGGAGCGGAGTGGATCTGTCCAGTGTGGAGTATTGCTACTCCACGTCTGGCTTAGGGAATTTTGGAGAGTGGACATCATTGGGTTTGTACGGCTCTGCACAGGATACAGTGGTTTCCGTGGATCTGACTCTTGTGGATGGGAAGGAAAACTACGTGAAGTTCCGGGCGAAGGACATTGCTGGCAATGGGCCATTTGAATCTGATCCAATAAACGTTTGGGTTGATACGAAGGAGGTGAGTTTCTCCAATCCAACGCCCCCGCAGTCTCAGATGCCTCTTGAGGAGCCGTATGTGGTATCAACGATTACCATCACAGACACGGGGAGTGGTGTTTACGGCCCGTCAATCTATTATTCCTACTCCACGGGGGATCTTAGACATTACACTGGTTGGATGTCGGCGAACATAAAGATAGTTAACAATACCATTGTTGCTAGCACTGCACCTTTGTTATTTGAACCCGGTACAACGAACTACATTAAATGGAGAGCGAAGGACGTTGCTGGAAATGGATACACTTATTCTGAAGACTATCCAATAACCATAAAGCCCAAAGTGGTAAACCACAAACCGATCGTAGTAATTAAATCTCCAGCTATGAACTCCCTTTACAAGACAACGGACACTATAACCTTCTCTTCAGAGGGTACATATGATCCTGACGGTGACGAACTAAAATACTCCTGGTATTCCGCGGATTGGGAGCTCTTATCTACGGAGCCAACATTCAGTATGAAATTCCCTGCGGGGGTACACGTGGTGACCTTGAAGGTTGATGACGGGGAATTCAATATGTCTATGGCCGTCACCTTCACAGTCATGGTAGCTGTTGAGGACCTGGATATAGATCATGACGGTATACCAAACAGAAATGACACCGATGATGACAATGATGGCTGGAGCGATGTGAAGGAGGCCAAGATGGGCACTGATCCCATGAATCGTGATACTGATGGAGATGGAGTTATAGATTCAAGGGATTATGATCCACTTAACTCCGCAGTCTGGAAGGAACCGGAGGGAAAGGGCCGGGTTAACCGTCTCTATGTTGCGATAGCTGTCATTGTTTTACTTGCGATGCTATCCTACGCTGCTTTCTTAGGAATGGCAGTGAAGAAGGGAGAGGAATACAAGAGAAAGAAGCTAGAGAGACAGGCCGCCCACCTTGGAGAGTTTGTCCAGAGATATGAACAGCTCACTGGAATAGAAGCACCTTTACTTCCAAAGGTGAAAGATCTGGGTGTGGAACTTCTGCCGGCAGTGGTCCAGGACACGTTGGCTGGTTCTGCGCTCCCATCGGGACCAGTAGCCGCGCCCGGAGCCGGTGCACCTGAGGCGCTTCCTAAGGCAGAGGAGGCCGTCCCAGCACCAGAGGCAGTGGCTCCGGCACCAGAGGGGGAGGTATCAGTACCACCGACAGAGGCCCCGGGGGCAGTACCCGTTCCTGAAACTGTTGAGCAGCCTCCAGAAGGTGGGGTTTCAACGGTGGAATGTGAGCTTTGTGGAACCACTATTGAGGTTCCCCCACACGAGGGCCCAATAACAGTAAAATGCCCACTCTGTGGATATGAAATGACAGTACAGTGAAAATTGAACTTGAAAACTAGGTCCCCTTCTTTTCCCTCTTGGACCTCCAGGTTTACTGTGAGGTCCTACTTTTTCTCCTCTGCACTATGTGGTATTTAGAGGAATCTGTGGGGCTAGATGCTCTCCTTGAGTATAGCACTGGCGACATTGAGGGCATCGCGAGTCTCTGGAACGTCATGAACCCTCAAGATATCTGCGCCCATGAGGTAGGCTGTTGTGGCTGCAGCTATAGATCCTGCGAGCCTCCCCTCAACATCCTTTCCAGTGATCTTTCCAATAAAGGATTTTCTGGAGGCTCCTATTAGAACGGGGCGGTTGAGTGGGAAGAGATATGAGATTCTTTTAATAAGTTGAAGGTTGTGTTCTACCTCTTTCCCGAAACCTATTCCTGGATCAAGGATTATCCCCTCTCTGATCACCCCTTCAGATGTGGCCATATACACTTTATCCCTCAAGAAGTCTGAGACCTCAATCATAACCCTATCGTATTTGGGTGAGATCTGCATATCTTTGGGGGTGCCTTTCATGTGCATTATCACGCATCCTGTGGAGAACTCTCTGATAACGTCAACCATCCCCGGGGATCTCAGGCCATATATGTCATTCACAATAGAGGCTCCTCTTTCAATGGCACCCCTGGCGATATCAGGTTTATACGTGTCAACGGATATGGGAATGGGGAGGTCTCTAAGTTCTTCCAGTACCGGGTACACCCTTCTCTTTTCCTCGTCAGGGGGAACCGGATCGGAGAATGGTCTTGAGGACTCTCCACCCACGTCTATAATGTCTGCTCCCCCATCTTTCATCTCCCAGGCCTTCATTGTTGCCTCCTCCACTCTTCCCGCTAGCCCGTCTCCGGAGAAGGAGTCTGGAGTGACGTTGATAATGCCCATGATGAGGGGTTTATCCCTTCTTATTTCAATCTCAAACTCGCCCTCCTTCTTTTCTCCTGAGAACTTTGGGAGGCGTAATCTGAACACTCTCCCTCCAGTAGGGGAGTCAGGAAGGTTCTTTAAAACCTCGTCTATCTCGTTTCCCAGATTTTTAAGGCCGAAGGGCTGTAGCTGAAGTTTCTCTGTCAGCTTCTTCATCTGTGTTAAGGTGCCTGTTATGACCACGTCCCCCTCAGTGCTGGAGAAATCCAGAAAAGTCTCTGGAACCGCCACCTCCCCCCCTATGGAGAGCATGCTCTGCTTTAGAATATTAGCTTGTGGTGGATTTAATCCCCTAATTAAAAGCCTCAGAAAAACTCCCTTGGGCAGCATAATGGAGTATCCTGTGGGATGAACACCCACCTCCCTTAAAATCTCTGGGAGGATCCCCTGGGGGAGGTATCCAATTACGTATATTGGGAAGTTCTCCCTCATCATCTCCTCTCCTCCTTTTTTGACGGGCAGTTGGGGTTTACACACATCTTCCTGAACCTTCCTCTCGGAGGTCGGTATTCAATTATAGGTGCGCCGCAT
>JAGHBW010000225.1 GCA_021160765.1 Thermoplasmata archaeon | reverse complement strand
TATTACCGTGCCCTCCTCTGCACCCCTTTCAGCGAACTTCTTGGCCACATTGTTGGTAGAATCTATATTCTTCATATAGTAAATCCTCTGACCCATAACGGTTGTTGTAAGCCCCTGGTATATTCGCTTGACGTCTATGTCCACCATTTACCTCCCCCTATTCACCATTTCTCCCGATATACTTAAAAGTTCCCTTATTCGTAGGCTCAATTGATATTGAGATTTGTTATTTTTTACTCTGTGCAGCGGAGATCACCGCCTCAACTGCTGCCATTGCTGCCGCCACCTTTGCTCCACCCTGAGATGCCTTCTTCTCCTTAACGTACTCCACAACCTGGTCAAGAATGTTGTATCTTGGGATGAAGGTAGTATCGTACTCCCCTGCAACGAACTTGGGGTGGTTCATCACCACCTCATGGAAGGGTATATTGGTCCTGACCCCTGATATCTGATACTCCCAGAGAGCCCTCTTCATCCTGGCTATAGCCTTTGCCCTGGTCTCCCCCCATACAATGAGTTTTGCTATCATGGAGTCGTAGAATGGTGGAATCTCAAAACCTGCGTAGACGCCGGAATCCACCCTTATACCGGGGCCCCCCGGCTCGGCGTACCTTATGATCTTCCCCGGGGCAGGTGTAAAGTTGTTCAAGGGGTCCTCCGCGTTGATCCTGGCCTCTATGGCCCACCCCCTACCCAACGATGTCCTCCTGGTCGTAGGAGAGCTCCTCTCCTGCGGCTACCCTGAACTGCTCCTGTACCAGATCAACCCCCGTTATCTGCTCTGTGATTGGGTGTTCCACCTGAAGACGTGTGTTCACCTCAAGGAAGTAGAATTCGCCCCCTGAGTACATGAACTCAACGGTTCCTGCGTTGTAGTAACCAGCAGCCTTCGCCGCTGTGACCGCAGCCTCCCCCATCCTCTCCCGGAGCTCCTCTGTCATAACAGGTGAGGGGGTCTCCTCAATAAGTTTCTGATGCCTTCTCTGAACTGAGCACTCCCTCTCCCTTACGTGTATCACGTGTCCCTTCTTGTCCCCAATAACCTGGAACTCTATGTGGCGGGGGTTCTCCAGAAACTTCTCAATGAATACAGTGTCGTCTCCGAAGGCCGATTTGGCAAGACGCTGGATGGTGTCTAATGCACTGGGCAGCTCCTTCTCGTTTCTAACAACCCTTATCCCAATTCCACCACCACCAGCGGAGGCTTTCAGCATAACTGGATATCCTATTTCGTGGGCGATGTCAAGCGCCTTCTCAACGTCTGATATGGGGTCAATGACCCCCGGTATGACGGGAACCCCGTGGGCCCTCATTGTCCTTTTGGAATCTATCTTTGAACCAAGGAGCCTCATGGCGCTGGGGGGAGGGCCGATGAACTCAATTCCGTTCTTCTCAAGAAGCTCCGCGAAGTTGAAGTTCTCTGCGAGAAAGCCGTATCCAGGATGAACTGCCTCAGCACCGCTTTCAAGGGCCACCTCCAATATCTTCTCCATGTTGAGATAGCTCTGAGATGCTGGGCCTGGTCCTATATTGTAAGCCTCATCAGCGTATCTCACGAAGAGCGCCCTCTTATCTGCGTCAGAATACACCGCCACCGTTTTAATTCCTGCCTCCTTGGCGGCCCTCATCACCCTTATGGCTATCTCACCCCTGTTGGCAATAAGGATCTTGTTGAACATATCTACCACTTCTTCAGAGTATCTGCATGATCACGTCTCCTGCGGAGACCACGTCGCCCTCCTTCACAAATATCTTCTTGACCACACCCCCCCTCTCTGCGTGTATCTCCTGCTCCATTTTCATGGCCTCTATGGTGGCCACTACATCACCCTCAGAGACCTCATCGCCCTCCTTCACCTTCACCTTCAGAATTGTTCCCTGCATTGGGCTTTTCATTCCCCCTTCAACGTCCTTGGGTGCCTCCTCCACCGCCGCCGCTTCACCGGAAGCGACGATAAACCCTCCCTTGGGGTTGACCTTCACCTCGTACATCTCACCGTCCACCTCAACCTCAAACTCCGTGGGTATTGCAGGTGCGACCTTCCTGGCCTCTGGCGGCTCAATCTCAAGGTAGATCTCCTTGTATTCAGGGAAGAATGACTTCACAAACGCGCGTGTATAGGGGTGGTCGTAGGGGAGAGGCAACTGATCAGAGGTGAACTCCGGCACAGCCTCGCCCTTCAGGAACTTCAATCCAACCTGCGGGTAGATGGCGTAGGTGAGCACGTCCTCCTCCTTTCTGAGAAGACCCATCTCCTCCAGCTCCTTCTTCCTCCTGTCCCATTCAGGTTCAAGGAGGTCTGCAGGGCGGCAATCTATTATCTGATCCTTCCAGTCAGGTCCCAGCACCTTCTCGTATATCTCCGGCTTTATTTCCCCCGGGGGCTTCCCATACATTCCCTTAACGTAATCCTTCGTCTCCTGGGGTATCATCTTATACCTTCCGAAAAGGACGTTCATAACAGCCTGCACCCCAACCACCTGTGAGGTTGGGGTGACCAGGGGTGGATAGCCCAGCTCCTCCCTCACCCTGGGCACCTCCCTTAAGACCTCATCAAACTTGTCCTTTGCACCCTGCTGTTCAAGCTGTGAAACGAGATTAGAGAGCATTCCCCCGGGGATCTGATGGATGATGATGGAGGGGTCCACTTTAATCGCCTCCAGCCGTATGAGGTGTCGGTATTTCATGAAGACCTCTCTGAAATACTCCCTTATCTCCATCAGGAGGTTCAGGTCATAGCCCGTGTCCCATTCGGTTCCCTGAAGAGCGGCCACCACAGATTCGGTGGCTGGGTGGGCAGTGCCACCGGATATAGGCGATATGTCTGTATCCACCACCGCCGCCCCCGCCTCAATGGCCCTCATATAGGCCATCCCGGTCATTCCGGAGGTGAAGTGTGCATGCAGATCAATGG
>JAGHBW010000027.1 GCA_021160765.1 Thermoplasmata archaeon | reverse complement strand
TTCAGGTTGGAGCACCAGAGGAGGTTTATCTGAAACCTGAGAACCTTGAGGTTGCCAGATTCCTAGAAGTAAACAACCTGTTTGAGGGAGAGGTTTCTAAAATAACAGAGAGTGATGTGCGGGTAGTACTGAATTGTGACGACGGGGTTGAAATTGTGGGGGGTGGGAATGGATTCAAGGTGGGGGAGAAGGTTGTTGTGGGTATTAGGCCCTTCCATATTGATTTGAACCCTTCTCCGAAAACAGATAAGAACATACTTTCAGTAGAATTGGTGGACGTGAAGTTCACAGGAAGGGACTACATCCTCACACTGCGAAATCAGGAACTGGTTTTTACGGCACGAGCAACTCCAATGGAATATGAAAAGATAAAAGATCCTCTCCTCCGTGGAGGGAGAATAAAGATACATTTGCCGGAAGACAAAATACTGCTCTACAAAAAAGCAGATTAAAATAAAAAAAGCCCCTGAGAAAAACCCAGGGGCCAGGGGCCAGATTAATCCCATCTATTACATGTAATTTATCCCGTCGTTATCGGAATCCACCACAGTGCCGTCCGTGGACCCGCCATCTGCACCCAGCTCGTTTCCATCCATCAGTCCATCGTTATCCGTATCCCAGTCGTTCGGATCGGTGCCCATCCTTGGCTCCAGGCTGTCTATAAGCCCGTCGCCGTCTGTATCTGGATTCTCATGATCGGTACCCATGCCCATCTCTTCGGTATCACTGAGGCCATCTCCGTCATCGTCAGCGTTCCCATCACCGTCTCCATCACCACCCTGTGCAGGTCCAGAACCACTGCCTCCAGAGTCTCCACCACCACTCCCTCCACTCCCCGTACCGTCGTTCTTATAGTTGAGTGGCCATCTGTCATCCGGGTCAAGAATACCATCACCATCAGAGTCGGGGTTGGTGGGGTCAGTGTGCTGAATTATGTCGTTTCCCTCCTCGTCCTGCCCCACAACCCTGTAGAACTCGTTGTAGTTGGTGTAGGGATATGGAACCTCTGTGTAGGAGGCGTACTCCTCACCACCGTAATAGTCAAAGTCAAGGCTTGCGTCAGATGGATCTGTCGGGTCCATCTCATATTCAAACTCCCATCCGTCCGGGAGTCCGTCACCGTCAGTGTCCGCATTGTTGGGGTCTGTTCCAGCGTTGAACTCCTCAACGTTCGTTAAAAGATCACCATCGTTATCCTTCTCAGCGTCACTTGAATCAAAGGGGCTTAAGCCATAGACCATGGAGGCCAGGCCAACAATCATCATAATGGCTGTTATACTCAGCCCAAGCACCACCTTAATGCGGGTATTATTTTCCATGCCTGCTCACCTGCCCAGTTTTAGATACAGCTATCTCCAGATGGATAACTATCATAGCCCTGGTTATATTAACTTTTTTCTCACATGTGCGAGTGTGTGGCATGTGGCGGTGAAGCCCTCCGCCACGTATGACCCTTCCTGACGAAGTGGAAGGGAAGGCTACATTTTAGCCAGATTATAAATAGTTTTTGTTGAAATCTACATTCTGAACCGGTACTCTTTCAGATACGCTAGGACCTCCCGCATGCTTACTCTCCTTCCACCAATGATCTTCATGTCGCTTAGCTCCCTCCCCCTCTTTTTCATTTTGACAGCTCCTACGATCTCCCCCCCACGGAAAACAGGGTAGAGGTAATCGTCTCCAAAAAGAGACCTGACCTCTTCCCTGAAGTAATTAAAAAGCCGATCTCTAGGGGAGAGAATAACGATCTCATCCTCACCCATTCTGAACTCCTCAATCTCGTCCTCTCCCCACAACACCCCTGACCCGTCTACATACGGCTTCAATGGACCATGGTGAGTCCCCATCCGTAGAGCTTCTCTTATCTCATACCCCCTAATAGGATAACCCAGGTAGCTTTTCAGTTTTGAGGCTCTAAATGGGATAAGAGTGGCGATCTCGTTGAGGAGGAGGGTAATAGATGCCCCTTTGGAGGGAATCTCAACATCTGGAAGGGTGATATATCTACCATAGGAGTCCTTGTAGAGAACCCCCCCCTTTAAAAGGGACTCAACAGCCTCTTTTACCCTCTCGTGAGAGAGAGGGCTTCTGGATTTGATCTCGGTTAGGGTAAGGCTCCTGCCGCTTTTGAAAAGGTTCAAAATGCCCTCCTCCTCATTTTGAATCTCCATTGATATGGCGCTTCTGTAGAGAAGAGCGTGCTGGAGGCTGCCCCAGGCGAGCGTTCCCGGAAAGAAATATCCTCTTAAAAGGCCGTATTGTCTAGCCAGCTCCTTCATAGTGTAGAAGACCTTCATTCTACCGGTATATTTCTCAATGTTGTGACTTGTAAAGATCAGCTTCACAGCGTCATCTGGTGCCTCATCTATAATTTTAGCAGCTAGTATAAGTCTCCGTCCAGCCTCATCTAGTTTTTTAATAGCCTCCCGCTGGGGCACCTCAGCATAGTAAACACCCCCCATCCGAGAGAGCACCTCCCAGTCGTCCCTTATATTGCCCCAGAGGAGAAGCAGTTCCACCGGATGCTTGATATGATACTCCTTAAGGAGCTTTTGGCGTTTGAGTATTGAGGAAATTTCATATAATGTGGAATCAGAATCAATGCTTTCAGCGGAGATCCCCCTTACCCAGATCCTACCTGTGAGGCTAAATCCCTGCTCTTTGAGCAGCCTTTTTATCTGTGGGGATATCTCGTCTCCCTCCAGCCCTAGGACTTTTTTAAGCGTAATCATAAATTGACCACTTTCCTCTAGGTACTCCAGGAGAGGTTGAAGGGACCCTACAATCTCCCTCACGTTCTTCAAATCGTATATCTCAAAGTTTTTTATGTGTACCCTGTCGCTCTCCTCCACAATCTGAAGGAGAGCTACCACATCTCCCCCCTTCACCACATAAACTGTAATCTGGTCCCTTCCTCTCGGCCTGGTAGAAAGATATGCCCTCAGGAGAGGGTCCTCGGAGGTGTACGCCCTTACGGGAACCCCGGGGCGATCCCTAACCTTTCGGAACTCCTCCTTCCATCCCTTCACACCGAAGATGGGGACCACCCCAGCACCCTTCACCATCCCCACATCCACCTTGCCTTCCCTTAAAAGTATATCTAATAACTCTCTGGTCCTTCCAGTGTTAAGACCGGTATAATTAGAAATCTCATTTATTGTAAGAGGGCCTAAGGAGGTTAATATTTGAAGAAGGGCCTCAGCACCAATATTATCCCTCTCCACACCTTCCAAAGCGGCCCGTTCAGAAGGTGTAAGGTAGCCTAGCGTTGGTTTTATGTGCCCTTTTAAACCGGTCAACTCCCTGAAAAATGCATCCGGTTTTATGGCTAATCCCAGTTCCTGCAAACCGTTGAGAAGAGTCTCGGCAGACTTCGCAGGTATTTTCATATTCTTTCCCAGTTCCCAGTGGTTGGATATATTTCTCGTTGAGAGGATTCTTAACGCCCTTCTCTGATAAACGCCGAGGTCAACCTTCTCTTTGAGAGCTAAAAAGTGTTGGAGTTTTCTTCTATGGGTAAACACAGTAGTTCCACCCCAGGATAGGGGGAGAACCTCCTCGTTAATTATGGAATCAATTACCGTTTTGAGGGACAGCCCTTTAACTCTAGATAACACCTCATACGGACTACGAAAGCCCCAGAATCTATCAATGTACTCCTCCCAGGAGCTTAATTCGCCTCCGCTTCGCTGGAAGCGATATTTATTTAGGTCCTCCTGGGAAATTACGTCACCTAGAGTTTCAAGCGTTGTCCCCGGGGGAAGAAGGGCTCTCTCACCACCGGGAAGGTCTATAAGAAGCAGGTTTCCCTCCTCCTCAAGCTCTTCTATGGCTAAATCAAGAAGTGGTGCTTTAATAGGAAGAAGATGTTTTAACAATCCAATAGTGGTGGGTCTCACCCTCTGGACATACCACAATATCGCCCTTCTTACCGCCTCCATGGACTCGGATTTAGATGCCTTTTTTCTTCTTCTCTCGGTTAGCAAGCGAATCCCGAGATCTGCAGCCTCATCATCCACCTCCCCACCCGTAGCTCCCTCAATATTC
>JAGHBW010000099.1 GCA_021160765.1 Thermoplasmata archaeon | reverse complement strand
CCACCTCAATTCTTCCCTTCTCCTGCAAAGCCCTGTAAACCTCCTCCGGATCCATACCCTTAAGTTCCTCCATTACTGCCTTCATCGCTCCCCTTAAACGAGGACCTGCCTTCTTCCCATCAATGTATGCCCTTTTAATGACCATCTCTTCATCCTTGACCTCTTTTATCGCCTTTACGTTGAGTTCACCCAACGCAAGGGAGAGAAGTTCCTTATCCCTGAGAACATCCCTTAATATTTCCCCCCCACCGGAAACGTAAGCGGCCTTAAGGGGCTGGCGGTTCTTTATCCCCGAGGCCGCCCTCGCCTCCCTTCCTGCCCCCACAACCCTTCTTAAAACCTCCATCCTCTCCATCAGGGACTCATCCACCTTTGTCTCATCTGCCTCAGGGTAATCCGCAAGATGAACACTTTCTGGCTCTCCCTCAAGCCTAACCTCCTGATAGATCCTCTCCGTTATGAAAACCACAAAGGGCGCAAGGAGCCTGGAGAGGGTGTGGAGGGCCTCATGGAGCGTGTCGTACGCCGAGTATTTGTCGTCGTCCTTCTCCATCTTCCAGAACCGCCTCCTGTTCACCCTTACATACCAGTTGGAGAGGTCGTCTGATACGAACTTCTCTATCATTTCGGCAGCGGGATGATAGTTGTACTGCATCAGCAGATCGTCAACCTGCTTGACCAGATGATTGAGTCTGCTCAACAGCCACCGGTCCACTGCAGGCCGCCTTTCAACGGGCACCCTCTCCTCCTCTCCTCGCCCTCTGTATCCATCCAGCTCTGCGTAGGTTTTGTAGAAGGTAAAAACGTTCCAGAGAACAGAGATAAACCTTCTCTTAGCCTCAAGAACCAGACTTCTTGAGAAGTTCTTCGGCTTCCACGGAGGGGAGGTGACAAGGAGGTACCACCGAAGAGCGTCTGCCCCTTCGTTGTTGAAAACCTCCCATGGATCAACCACATTTCCTTTGCTCTTTGACATCTTCTCTCCTTTCTCATCAAGTATCAGATTGAGACAGATCACGTTTAAATATGAAGGCTTCTCAAACACCGCTGTGGATATTGCAAGGAGAGAGTAGAACCAGCCTCTCGTCTGATCTATAGCTTCTGATATGTAGTCCCGGGGAAACTGCCTCTCAAACTCCTCTTCGTTCTCAAAGGGATAGTGGAGGGAGGCGAAGGGTGCGGACCCAGAGTCATACCAGACGTCAATTACGTAGGGAACCCTTCTCATCTCCTTCCCACATTTGGGACAGGGGAAGGTTATGGGATCCACCGTTGGCCTGTGAAGATCTTCAACCCTCACACCGGAGAGCTCCTCAAGCTCCTCAATGCTCCCCACACAGACCCTGTGACCCTCTGCACACTCCCATATGGGCAGTGGAGTCCCCCAGTACCTCTCCCTGCTCAATGTCCAGTCCTTAACCTCCTTCAGGAAGTTCCCAAACCTTCCGTGTTTAATGAAATCCGGTACCCAGTTGATCTTCTCGTTGTTCTCAAGTAGTTTATCCCTCAAAGAGGACATTTTTATGAACCATGCGTCTCTGGCGTAATAAAGCAGGGGTGTTCCACACCTCCAGCAGAAGGGATAGGTGTGGGTGTAGTCCACCACTCTGAAAAGAAGACCCCTCTTTCTTAAGTCCTCTATTATGAGCGGGTCAGCATCCTTTACAAACATACCCCTCCACGGTTCCACCTCCTGGACAAACTCCCCTTTTTCATTCACTAACTGGAGAACTGGCAGGGAGTATATCTTCCCCACCTCAAAGTCCTCTTCTCCAAAGGCTGGAGCTATGTGAACTATTCCTGTACCCTCCTCCAGAGAGACAAAATCGCCAAGGATTACAAAATGTGCGTCAAAGCCCAGATCCCGGAAGTTGTAGAGAGGTCTGTACCTCTTCCCCTCCATCTCCGATCCTTCAAAGCTCCTTATTACGGTGTACCCATCCTCCCCAAGAACCTCCTTCAGCCTCCCTTCTGCCAATATCAACCTTTCCCCCCCAACGTCCACCTCAACATACCTGAAATCAGGATTCACCGCAAGGGCAACGTTGGAGATGAGAGTCCATGGCGTTGTAGTCCACGCTAGAAAATAGAGGTTCTCCTCACCCTCCACCTTAAACTTAACGTAAATGGAAGGCTCGGTTACATCCCTGTAGCCCTGGGCCACCTCGTGGGAGGAGAGGGGTGTTCCGCATCTGGGACAGTATGGAACAATGGAGTAATCCTGATATAGAAGACCCCTCTCCCAGAGGGTCTTAAGGGACCACCAGACCGACTCCATGTAGTTCTTGTCCATTGTTATATAGGGGTTATTCAGATCTAAGAAATACCCCATTCTCTCCGTTGCTCTGCTCCAGTCCTCTATGTGTGTGAATACGCTCTTCTTGCACCTTTCAATAAACTTCTCCACCCCGTACTTTTCTATCTCCTCCTTACTCTGTATGCCAAGCTCCCTCTCAACTGAAATCTCAACAGGAAGCCCGTGACAGTCCCACCCACCCATCCTCGGAACGTAATATCCTTTCATCGCCCTGTGCTTATTAATAATGTCCTTCACAGTCCTAGCGTAGATATGGTGCACCCCGGGGGGTGCATTGGCTGTGGGGGGGCCTTCCAGAAATCTGAAATAGGGTCCACCTCTGTTCCTCTCCAGGCTCTTTTTGAAAAGATTGTTCTCCTTCCAGTACCTCAGTATCTCCTCCTCGTTCTGCACAATGGGATCCCTTAAGTGTCCTGTTTCCTTATTGTTCATTTCAATTCCCCAAGGAAGGCTTAATTTCACTGAACAGGGGGAAATTTCCCTTCTCTATAAAACATTTGCTTTCTCACCACACTCCTCAGCGCTTTCAATCTGCAAGGTCACGTTGGTTATTCCCTCCTTTTTAATGCACCTCTCCACACTTTTTCTTATTCCGACAGCGTCTTTGAGGGAACGTGCGGAAACCACCAGGTGGCCCACAAAGTACGCCTCCTTGTCAGACAACTTCCAGCACCTTATGGAGTGCATGTCCTTCACACCCTCAATCTTGAGTGCCTTCTTCCTTATCTCCTCCACATCAACATCAGGAGCCCCTTCCATAAGGATGTGAACCGCCTCCATAAAGAGCCTCATTCCTCCTATAAATATCACAACTGCAACGCCGATCCCTATTAACGGATCAACGATGTTTAAGCCAAAAAAATAGGAAGCAGCGCCGCCACCAACCACAGCCAACGAGGTCCCTGCATCAGCAACCATGTGGAGATAAGCACCCTTACGGTTGATGTTGTGCTCTGACCCCTCCCTCAAAATAAGAGCGGATGCCACATTTCCCGCAAGCGCAATGGATGCAACAAGCATAACAAGTCTTCCCTTTATCTCAGAGGGATGAGTAATCTTTTTCAGCGATTCGTACACCAAAAAAAGGGCGACGGCGAGTATCAAAAGGGAGTTTATCTCCGCTGCTATTAT
The DNA here is from genome assembly GCA_021160765.1 of Thermoplasmata archaeon. Taxonomy (GTDB): domain Archaea; phylum Thermoplasmatota; class Penumbrarchaeia; order Penumbrarchaeales; family EX4484-36; genus EX4484-36. Next base: position 1,972 of record JAGHBW010000099.1, on the reverse strand, counting down.
CTCCGCTCTGCTGTAGCCGAAGGTCTTCTTCTTGGTGGCCTTCCTCTCTGAAAGGGTTGCGGCGGCCAGGGCCAGAAGAAGGGCTGATATGTCACCGGTGTTGTGCATGGCATCCGAGAGCAGAGCCACGGAATTACTTACAGCGCTGAAGTATATCTCCGATACAATAATGGCAAGGTTGAGTAGGACCACCCAGAGCAGTACACCTTTCCCGCTTTTTTCCATCAATCTCTCACAAGAGTTCTACCCATATATAAAGAAATCACCGTTTTTTCTGCACTCTGTTTTTATGCCCCCGGTGGAGGAGAGGGAAAAATAATTATGTTATGGAACAATCCCTACACCCTATGGTAGTCAGTACAGAGGAAGGCAGGAATCTTGAAGAGGAGCTGGAGAGGGATGTGAAGGAGTTTTTATTACACTTCGCTGCAGAACTTGAGGCGCTGTCAATGGCCACTATTAAAATAGATGACGATGGAGGCTGGATTGACGTAAAAACAACACTGGATGAGGAAAGACTTCGGGATCTTTATCAAAAAGATAACCATTATCTCCCTGCAACAGCGTTTTTCAGCGGACCGTATTGGATACCCCCCTTTGAAGAGGATGTGGAAGTGGAGATAAAAGAGCTTGCTTCAAGGTCAGGTGCAGACCCCTGGGAGGTGGGAGCGGCACTTAAGGAGGTGGATGGTGTGGAGATAAAGGGGGAAAAGGTCCGGTTCCCGAAGGAATATCTTGAGAAGATGAGGGAGTGGAAGCTTTTCCACATACACGTTGCGGCGCGGAAAAATCAACTTCTTTCCTTCTCCGAGGTCTTCTATCGCCTTAAGTGGAACGGCAACGAGGCACTGTCAGACACATACCGGGAGGTCTCCGAGAAGATCTTGGAGGTAACCTCGGCATACACAGGGGGAGATAAGCAGTTCATGTGTCTTGATCTCCTTCTTACCCTGGACATACTGACAAAGTTCCTTGAGGGAAGGGGGGGAGAGGTTCAGTCCAGTGAGTAATCCTCCTCCCCCATCATCTGCTCTACTATTTTGAGGCTCTTCTTTAAAAACCTCCGGTGGAATGAGGGAAGAGTTGGGTCGTCTAAAAGTATCTGAAGGTTCACCTTGAGGTTGAGCATGAGTTCTTCGTTTTCCACACCTCTTAGGTCACGCCCGCTTACCTTTTTCTTTACCACGACCATTGTTATCACCAATATTAACCTATAAGCAGTATATATAAAGGAAAATCTGAATTTTCTTTAATCGTTTTATAAAGTTTACGGTACCCCGGGTGATGTGCCTGGTGTGTGTGAAAATCAGTTTCTGGTTCTGTTGAATACATCTTTAAATAGAAAGTCCATATATGTCGGTACCGACATACTTCAGGGAGGCGATAAAATGTTGAAGGGACTTGGTGGTTTCATTGCCAGACGCCCATATATGACGGTCATCATAGTGGTTGCTATAACAGCACTTCTCGTGTCCGCTTATGTGATCATAGGTATGGAGTCCAGGATGAACGAGAATGACTTTATCCCCAATTTGAAGGAGTCCAAGGCGGACAGGGAGATCCAGGAGAAGTTTACATCCACCTATCACCTCTCAATATTCGCCAGGAGTGCTGACAAAAGGGACAATATAATTACCCCAGAGAACATGGCTGACATTTTAGAGGTGGAAAAGAAATTGTATGAGGATGAGACGATAAGGGCGAATCTGAGAAGTGGGTCAACAGAGGATGTAATGAGCGTAGCAGACCTTCTCGCTCAAATAATACTCATACAGAAGCTCTCCGAGACTGTTGAAAACATGACCCAGGAGATGCTAACTTCAATGCTTCAAGCCATAAATGAAACCTTTGAAAGGTATATGACTGAGGGGCTTACCGGGAGCCCAGAAATGATGAGGGGGAAGATGGCAGGTATGATCGCACTCTCCCTTCCTGAGGTGGAGAACTCCACCAGGGACCTTCTAGCCTCCCT
>JAGHBW010000059.1 GCA_021160765.1 Thermoplasmata archaeon | reverse complement strand
TCAAAGAACAACATTTTATCCCCCCCGCCATTACCTGGGATTAAAAGTCCAATAGAGCAGCGAAACTCTGCCCCCCTCCTCTCCTCCCCTTCCATTAGTTTTAAAATTCCTTTAAGGCCTATTGTTCTCTCAACGTATGAGGAGTATACTCCCGGGAAGCCGTGAAGGGAGTCAATGAAAAGCCCAGAATCGTCTGCAAAGATGGGGTGGGGTTCATACCCCTCCGCAAGAAGCTCATTGAAAAGAAGGGGAAGACCAAAGGATAGTACCTCTTTAAGGTCTGTGGTTTGAATCTCCGGGTACTTTCTTCTTATCCATTTGACCTCTGCTACGTCCTTCAGCTCACTTGAGACCTCTCTCCACTTTCCTTCGTTAGACGAAACGAAATAGAAAACTCTTTTCAATCTTATACCTCCTCTCTTAAGTATCTAGCCCTTCTCTCTATTTCCTCTGCCTTCCTTATCACCTCATCTGCAAATGGACACCCTTCCCGGTATCCGTCAAAGAAGATTTCAAGAAGTTCTTCATCACCCGGATGGGCAGCCCGGTGCGCCTCCGTGAAGAGATTTAGGTCAGTTCCCATATCCTCCAGGGTGGCCTCTTTTGAACCGAAGGATGGATCTATGAAGGTTAGTCCCCGGGGGGTTATTACTATATTTGAGGTGGTGAGGTCTCCATGGGAGAGGCCGGAGGAGTGCATCCTCCCCAGGGCCTTACCCAGTGAAAATAAGATTCTTCTTTTATCCTCATTCTTCCCCTCCTCCAAAGCCTCTTTTAATCTGATCCCCTCCACGAATTCCTCTATGAGAACCCCTTCGTCGGGATCGTAATAAAACACCCGGGGGGCCGCAATACCTGAGTTGAGCAACTCCACCAGAAGCCTGGCTTCATTTCTGGTTCTCTGGCTTCTTATTCTCTGGTCAAGTTCTGGCAGTCTATACCCCTTCTCCACACGCCTCTTCTCCACGGCGGGGAGACCGAAGATCTCCACCCTTTTAATCACCGCTTCAGCTCCCACGGCAAGGATCCCCTCTTCCCGTTGTCTCTCTGCGATTACTGCCTCATCCTCTCTCCAGAGCACATCCACCTGATCAGTCCTGTACCTCTGATCCACATCCGCCTCCTCTGGTCTTACGCTTATCCCTGCCCTGTACATTAAATAAGCAGTATATGCGATCATAGCACCGTTGTCCACGCAGAGGTCGGGGGCAGGCACTGTGAACCTTGCCCCTCTTTCTGACGCCATCCTCATGACCATCTCCTGAAATCTTCTGTTTCTGGCCACCCCTCCGCCCAAAAGAACCTCATCCTTTGCCAGATGGGCCATAGCTCTCTCTGTGACCTCTGTGAGCATGGAGAAAACGGTCTCCTGGATGGAGAAAGAGACGTCCTCAATACTCTCTCCCTTTTCAAGGTGGCTCAGGGCAGCAGTAAGAATGCCAGAGAAAGCCACGTCCATTCCCTTCACAGAATAAGGCAGATCAAGAAGTTTCTTTCCTCCTTTAGCCAGTTCCTCAATTTTCGGTCCCCCGGGGAATGGTATCCCCGCCTCTCTGGCAAACTTATCCAGCATGTTCCCTATACCAATATCCTGGGTTTCACCAAAAATTCGGTATCTTCCTCTGGAGAACGATATGATCTGGGTGTTGCCGCCAGAGGCGTAAAGCAGAACGGGGTCTCGGGCGCCAAAGAGCCTTCCAACCTCCAGATGGGCAACGCAGTGGTTCACGGGAACAAGGGGTCTATTCAATTTCACACCCAGCGTTCTTGCAACAGTTGCCCCCACTCTGAGGGCAGGCCCTAGGCCGGGTCCCTTTGAATAGCCAATTGCCTCTATCTCTTTTACCTCTACTTTTGCCTCCTCAAGGGCCCTGACCAAAACTTTGGAGGCAACATCTCTATGGTGCTCAGCGGCCTCCCTGGGGTGTATTCCCCCGGCGGGAGGCCGGTACATGTCAATCACGTTAGATAGGATCCTCCCATCTCTGACCACACCCACGGAGAAGGTGTGGGCGGTGGATTCAATGCCCAATATGATCATTGACTCACAACTTCTCCAGGATTACTCCCTTGATCCCTGATCCTTCCAGGGCTTTTACAAACCTCTCTGCATCCCTTCTATCACCTATGATCTCACCCCAGTGCATCGGGATGGCGTACTTTGGCTTTATGATCTTTGCAGCCTCTGCAGCCTCCTTCCAGTCCATTGTATATTTCCCACCAACTGGGAAGACAGCCACATCAATGTTTTTGAGGGTTCTCATCTCATCTATGAGGTCAGTGTCGCCGGGCTGATAATATCTCATACCATCAATCTCCACAATGAAACCCACCCATCCGTTTGCCTTGGGGTGAAACTGCTTTGCTGGGTTGTATGCAGGTATGGTCTCAATCTTCACACCCTCTACCACCACAGAATCAAAGGGCTTTACCGTTTTAACACGTCCCCCCACCTGCGAGGTGACGTCCTTCGGTCCAACCACCCACGTCCCCTCCCCTCTTATCTTCCTAATGTCATCCAGGCTCAGATGGTCATAGTGGGAGTGGGTCACCAGGATCAGGTCGGCGGGTTTCACGTATGAGATCTTCCACGGGTCTATGTAGATCCTTTTGCTTCCCTCAATCACGAAAGATGCATGCCCCAGCCACTTTATCTTCTCCAGCACTTCTGCCACCTCCTTAAAATCCATCGTGGGTTTGAGAGATTAGGAAAAATAAATAATTTTCCTTAGGGAGGTCATCGTTTAATTTATATCAACAGGGAGAAGTCATAGGGTACGATTACCACTGGAACGGGTGAGGTTTTGACCAGATCCTTTCTTATCCAGTCTGCAATTATCCTTCCCTCTGAAGACCCCACAAGTATTAGATCCACACCCTTATCCCTGGCAAATTCTACGAGATTTTTGAGTATATCTCCTCGGAGGGTGTAGGTTTCTATTGGTACCCCTGCCCTATCAGCATATTCCTTGAGTATTTGAAGGGCCTCCTCCCCATCTGATACCTTCATAGGACTTGCCCCCTCCTCCACCACGTGAACAGCCAGTATCCTGCTGCGGAGCCTTTTCGCGATGTCCACCAAATATTCTCCCCGCTCCCTTGCTGGTAGGGATCCAGCAGTTGGTATAAGAAGCGTATTTGGGAATTTCTCTGTCAAAGGCTTACCTCCTTAACTCCTCCAGGGTTGTGACCCTCTCAGCGAAGGCGTCGTGTTTGTGAATGGATTCCTCACTTATAGACTTTGCATAGACTACCGTATCCCCGGGGAGCTCTGAATACTTCTCAACAACCCTTTTCAGGATCTCCCTTACCACATCCTCAACAAACCTTGGGTTTTCGTGTGCTGAGAGAACCATCATCGCCTCTCCCCGTCTCTTCAAAAACTCGTAGGTGGGGCTGCTGAAGGAGTCCTCCAATATCGTTATGAGGTCGTCTGCCTCTACCTCCACAGAGGCGTCTGTTTCAAGGGCAAGTATGGCCCGATTTCTCTGATTGTGCGTTGGTGTGGGTATGCTGCTCAGGATCCTCTTTATAATTTCCTCCTCAACACCCTCCTCCTTCAGCCTCTCCATGAGGATTGTTCTGACACCCTCCTGAGCGCATGGACAGGCAGACATTCCCACAGCCTCAACACCGATCATCTTTCTCTCCCTCTCCCCCGGGCACTTTCTAGCCCTTGCAAAGAGGAGATAATGCTCCTGGGACCTTCTCCTATCAGGGGTCTTCCTGTTCAGGAAGTAATCCGCCGTTATCTCCACCTCGGAGAAGGTGGCGTATTCATGCCTCTTCAGAAGCTCCCTTGATATTGAGACTGCAAGGTCTTCAATTGAGGGGGATGGGTTTTTAACGGAGGCGTCAACAACCTCACAAATAGCCTCTATGTTTCTGGATAGATGAGAACCTTTAAGGCTTGATGGAAGGTCAACAGATACTGTGAAGGTGGCTATGAGGTGCACCTCCCTCTCGGGCCTCTTTATCACCACACTTTTCTTAACTCCCCCGATCCCCACCCTTGTTAACTTAAACCCCCTCTCAGGCCTCTCTGATTGTACGTCGGGGAAGTCCATCTCATCCCTCCAGGATGGCTTTACAGAGCCTCTCAGCAACGCTTATCCTGCTCACAGGTGTCTGGATTGTGTCCGTCACAGCCACATCCACCCCCTCCGATCTGAACTTCTCAAGGGCGCCGGAGGTGAAGAGGCCGTGGACAGCGGCCACAAAAACCTCTTTTGCCCCCTGCGAGAGCAACTGTCTTCTGGCTGTTCTTATTGTTCCGCCGGTGGCTATGATGTCATCCACGATTCCCACCTTCATACCCGCCACAGAGGTCTCTGCAGGTTCAATTACAACGGTCTCCGCATCTATTCTCCGCTTATTAAGGTGGTCGTAGGGGAGTGAGGCAGCCTCAGCAGCCTCTTTAGCATATGGAAGTGCCCCTTTGTCAGGTGAGAATATCACCTCTGCACCCTTCTCCGCCAAATATCTGCCTAATTCAGGCATTACGGAGAGGTGGATTGCCTCCGCCCTCTCAAAATATTCGGTGATATACGCTTTATGAAGGTTTATGGTGTACACCCTGCTAACATCAACCTCTACCCGTCTTGCAATAGCCCTGGCTGAGAGAGCCTCACCCTTAAGAAATACCCTGTCTTGTCTTGCGTATCCAAAGTACGGTATTATAAGGTCTATCTCTCCAGCGTTCAATTCCTTTAAGGCGTCCACCATCAAAAAGAGTTCAACAATGCGCTCATCCGGGTATGTGGATTGAACAACTACCACCCTCTCCCCCTCCACCTCATCTTCTATTCTGACGTATGCCTCGGAATCGGGGAACCTTTTTATGGTCCTCACCAGAAGGGGGGCATTCAAACACTGGCTCAACCTCTCAGCCAGAAGCATGTTTGTTGTGCCGGAAAGAACCTTCATCTTGCCGCCTCCTTATGGGGAAACAAAAAGTCCTCCCCTATTTTACCTTTAACCCTCATGTGCTCTTCTTCCTCAACGTCACCCTAACCACATCAGCATCCTCAAGAGGGTGCATGAGGCCAACCTTCTGTCCACCGAATTTCACGGATTTGCCCCAGACCTCAGCGTACATGAACCTCTCAACAAACTCCCTGTGAAGCTTCTCGCAGACGTCTCTCACAGTAGCACCTCTCCTCAATATCATTGGCTCGGAGTAGTCCACCTCCCCCCCCTTGGGCTTCAGGTATATCCGTATAAGGGAGAGGCGGTCAAACATTAAATCCTTCAGTTCTTCAATCCCCCAACCCTCCTTCACAGAGATGGGGTGTTTCCCCTCCCTTCTATATCTCTCTAAAGCACTCATCCTCTCCTCATCATTCAGAAGGTCTATCTTGTTTACCACCTGAAGGGAGGGAATGTACACCCTGTTTCCAGAAAGGTGGTCCAGGAACTCCTCCTCCGTCGTTTTCGGAGGTACGATAAAGGTGCCATTTATGTAGCCAAACGCTCTAGCCATCTCCTTGAAGACCGTTTCACTCTCCCTGTCAATCTCCCCAGTACTGAGGATCACTATCCCACCACGCTCTTTAGGCTCAAATTTTATCCTTGGGGGGGAGGTGTCAAGCCTAATGCCCATCCTGTAAAGTTCTCTCCTGAGCGGTTCAAAATCGGATTGATAGATGTCCCCTAAAAGGAGCACAAGGTCAGCTGCCCTCACCATAGCCATGACCTCTCTCCCCCTACCCTTCCCCTCCGAAGAGCCCTCTATCAGGCCAGGTAGATCAAGAATCTGTATTCTAGCACCCCTGTGCTTCAGTATCCCCGGGATGACCTCAAGTGTTGTGAAGGGGTAATCCGCTACAACGCTCTTCCTGCCAGTAAGAAGGCTGAGAAGGGAGGATTTTCCAACGGAGGGGTATCCCACAAGGGCTACTGTGGCGTCCCCCTCTTTCTTCACCTGAAAGCCTCTACCTCCACCCTTTTTTGCCTTCCTCTGCTCAAGTTCCGCTCTCAGCCTTGCCAACTTGGCCTTCAGTTTTCCTATATGGTGCTCAGTAGCCTTGTTCTTTTGAGTTTTGAGGATCTCTTCCTCTATGGCCTTTATCTGCTCCTCTATTGTGACCATTCGCCCCCCCATTTCCTCCCTTTTTATTTACTTTTTCTGTGACCTCAGCTTGGGGGTGGAGATGGAGGCGATGGTGGTTGGGGTGGTGGGGGTGAGG
>JAGHBW010000243.1 GCA_021160765.1 Thermoplasmata archaeon | reverse complement strand
GTTCCACACTGTTCACTGGGACGGCACCAACACCCCTGAGAATACCAAAAAGGACGTTATCGTCACTGGATAGTGAGTCCGTGTGAAGAAGTGCTCTCTTCTTGCCGGCCTCGCTCCTTCCACCTTTTAGCACTATGAGAGGCTTTTTCTTAACGGCATCTTTCAAAAATGCTATTCTCTCCTCACTCAGCTTCATACCTTCAGTATACATTCCTATGGCTCTCGTTTCATTATCGGAGAAGAGATGTTCCAGCATCTGAAATTCGTCTACTGTAAGACGGTTGCCTAAGAAGGCCATTCTACGCATTCCCACCCTATAAAAGAGCACCTGATCTATCACCGCAGCACCAATACCCCCGGACTGGAAAAGAAAGCTTGATCCACCCCTTTTAAAAGAGAGACCCCCTTCAAAGGTTGTGTTGAGACCACTTGTGGTGTCTATAACACCGAAAATGGAATTGGGTCCCAGTATCCGTATACCACTCTCACTAGCAAGTTCTTTGAGTCTCTTCTTCTCCTTTGAAGTAAGGTCCCCGGGGAGAATTACAAAATTTTTGAAGCCCTTTGAAATGAGAAGCTCCATGATATTGAGGAAGTTTTCAGGGATTGTGGGGACAACAACCAGGTCGTCTTCATCCCCCTTGAGTTTATGCTCCCACCCCTCCATCTCAGCGTTTATAATAATGGTTCCATGGTACCTTGAAACGTTCTCCATTACTCTCCGGTAGAGGGTGGGCTTAGTCATTCCCACAGGGAGCTTTCTAGAAGCGGTCCCGAGAAGTACAACTCTTTTCGGATGAAAGAACACCTCTAGTTTGTTACGGTCAAACACTCTACCACCTGGAGACGCCACATAATAGCTGGCCGTTTTATTAAACTTTTGACGTGAAAATAGCCCGGTGGAGAAAACGTTAAAAATATATATAGACGTGAAATAGTGATAGTGGATGGAAGGTAAACTACAGAGCTTCTCAGAACTGAATCCCAATGAGTTATCGGCCTATTACTTTTACGTGAAATACCCTCTACAGAGGGATATAGAAATATCAAGAAGGTCGGGGATAAAAATTTCAACGTTGGTTTCCGCAAAAAAGAGGCTTACAGAGAGGGGGCTCCTCACCTTCAGGGCATTTCCATTTTATACATATGACGGCTTTAACCTATTCTCCATCATAGTGGTTAGGGTTAAGGGTTCTGCTGAAGGAGAGATTCACGAAAGGCTGAGGGAGATAAACTCCTCTGGGAACGTAAAGGTGCTCTTCGCTCTCTCTGACATAGATACAGCGGTTGCCCTTTTTTACGCCAGGAGATATAGTGATGTATTTGAAACAAAGAAATCCCTCTTTGAGTATTACAGCACTTTGGGAAACACCCTCCGAATATATGACTATACGCTTCTGACAAGTGGTATGCTTGTTCTCAACCTCTTTGACTACTCTCCAAAGGTGCATCACCTTCTTAAAGAGAGGTGTCCTGAAAGCCCACAGTCAGTGGCTCTTGAGGAAGACCTAAAAGAAATGGGGGATAATGAGTGCTTTACAGTTGGTGAGGATTCAGGCACTAATGAGGATGTGAAAGAGGTGGCTAAACATCTCTTTTTAAATCCAACGGCGACCTCTGTGGAGCTTTCCCGCCACCTTAACATGAGCAGGCAGAGGATATCCAGAGTGAGAAAAAAAATAGTGGAGGAGGCCCTATTGAGGACATACGTCTCACCCTTTGAGGGGGAGTTCTTTGAGGATATATTTACCTTCTACATCATTGAGTTTGGGGTGAACGTTGGAAGGGAGGAGATGCTATCGTTCTATGAGAGGAATCGTACACTCCTTAAAGAGCACAATATGCTGTTCCTCCATTCCTCCGACCACGCATTCATTTTAAACAATTATCCAAATTACTATACCTATAAGGAATCAAAATTCGCAATTCTTGAGGCCCTAAAGAGGGAGTTCTCCAATCTAGTGAAGATGGATGAATATTTTATATCAACAAAGAAGAGGTTCACCTATCGTCTCCCTCATCATTTCAGCTCCTTAATGTAATAACAGCTCTGAAGGGCGCCACTCTCAGCGCTGAAGACAACCCCCTTTGTGGTCTCCTCACCGTATTTTTTCTCAAAGGAGTAATACACGCCGGAGGAGGAGAAGGGATCATTTATAGACGCGAAGAAGAGGGGATAATAGGAGGTGAAGCGGAAGGTTAAACCCTTCCAGAGCAGATCATCGGTGGGACCAGGATTGGTCTTTCCATACAGGAGTAATGTGACGTTCTTTTTGTCAAAGCACTCTTTCGCCAGGTTTTCAATGGCGGAAAATGTGTACACCACGGTAGGCTTATCCCTCTCAATGGAGATATTCTCGGACACCTGGGTTATTATCGGCGTTTGAAGGGAGTTCTCAAACACTAAAACCTTAAGCGCATCGTCGCTTCCAGGATCCTTTATAAGGATCTCCCACTTCTTCAATCTGGATGCCTCCTCACTTATGTTAGCATATGCGAGAAGTGCCCCAGGATGAAGATTCATGAAATCCCTATACTGGCTCTTTTTCTCAAGGGAGGAGAAAACATCCTCTAAGGTGAAACCCTCCGGAATGGAGGTGTTCATGGAGCCCTGGGGGGGGTAGATCTCTGTAAACTCCCTCCTCTCCCCGCTGTATTTTGGGTTTAGAGTGGATATGTCACTTACCAACTGATGATAAGCAGATTGCTGGCCAAAGAGAACAACGGAGCTCCCCGGGGTGTATGAGCGTATGCTTCTTAAGATTTTAACGTCATATGTGGTTGAATCCTTGACGGCTTTAAACCGTGTTTCAACTTTCAGGGGTACAGGGTATAGGCTTCCTATCCAGAGGTAAACACTGTAATCGTTTATTCCAAGTTTGTCTTTCAACTCCTTCTGAATGTTGATTTCAACCTTAAAACATGATGTGTTAAAAACCCGCTCTGTGGAGAGAACCCTCCATTGATAGGTATACTCTCCGATATCAAAAAGACCTGACTCATCCTCGTGGAACTCTCTACCCTCCTTAAGGGAGTCTATAGAAAGAATGAACTCAACCATCTGTACGGTTGGGTATTCTGTCTGCTCAATCCTGTAGCTCTTCTCTACGCTCTGGCCAGATATGAGGAAGCTTGCATCCACGAAGGTATTAGAGACGATCTTCACAGGGGTCTGGTAATAAAGGTCAATAAATTTGTCCTGCTTATGGGTCTGTTGGCCAGATATAGGAATGACATTGGAGTTATCATTGTTTATAATGGCTTCACCGCTAAACTCCAGGGTCTCATCTAGATGGAAGTTCAGTACTTTTACCATCTGGCCAAAACCGTTTATTTCATTACTCCCCCCCTCCCCCCTAATGGTTATTCTGTCCGGCTCATCAGAGGGATTCCTGAAGTTCAATGCCACAGAAGTAACCCTGAGCCATCCTTCTGGAGATAGAAAATCAATTCCATCAATCTTTTCCACAGTGGTGTTCCCCTCTGTATAATATCTGTATTCATCTCCCCATCTCAATCGCTCTACGTTGACCGTTATGGGGTTCACCTCCACCTCGGTTGAGGTTTCTTTGAGAAGATCTTTATATTGGGCTAAAAGGGTGATGTTGTAGGTCCCAGAATGTGTGAAGTAAACCTCCAGTGTGTCTGAAGTTAAGTTGCCGCTCACCAATCTATATCTCTCTGGGGTTATTATCCAATGCAGTTCAACACTCTTTACATTTGAACGCAGGAATGTCCGGGTTGCATCCAGTATGATGCTCTCTCCTGCATCACATCTTCTTTTTGAAACGTCTATATATGGAAGAAGGACTACTTTCTTCTCCTTTCCCTTCATCATATAGCCACTGAGAATAGAGGCGGCTATGATGAGGAACACCAAGATTAGTGTGTAAAGCATCCATCTCTTGGGCACCTTTATTGTCCTGCCAACCTTCTTTTGGACGACGGGTCTCTCCTCTACCTTCTTTTCTACTACAACCTTCTTCTCTT
>JAGHBW010000154.1 GCA_021160765.1 Thermoplasmata archaeon | reverse complement strand
CCTCAGGACTTCACAGAGGCGATACTCAAAGCGATAAATGGCTGAGGGCCAGATCCATGAGAAATCTTATATAACTGCGTTATATACCTAACAGCGTTATGCAGTCCGGGGAGAGCAACCCTCTAAGAGAGAAGTTAAACAGGGAGATGAGATCTGGGCTCTACGCCCTCTTTATCCTGAAGGCAGTGGAGGAATTGGGGGACACCTACGGATATGAAATTGTGAAGTACATAGAGGAGAGGAGTGGAGGGAGAATAAAACTTAGGGATGCCACAGTTTACCCAATACTGCGCTATTTTACAAAAAGGAGGGTTCTTGAGAGCTACTGGACTGAGCCAGACGTGGGTCTGCCACGGAAATATTACAGGCTAACCCCGGATGGAAGGAGATTCCTTAAAGAGCTTTTTGAGGACTATAGGGACCTAAAATCGGTGGCAGAGAGGATTCTGGAAGGTGATGGTAGATGATTATAGCACTCATGGTTCTTATTTATCTCCCTCTTGCGCTGCTTCAGTATTTTGTGGCTCCGAAGGTTGGACCTAACCCCTTTTTTGGATTCAGGGTGGGATATACCTTCTCCAGCAGAGAGGTGTGGGAGAAGACAAACAGATTTGTTGGCAGGATTATGCTCATACACGCCCTCCTCCTAATCCCCTTCATCTATCTTGGGGACGCCTATATAATCCCATTTCTCATTCTCTTTATCCTTCCAATAGTGGCAACTCTTCCTATTGGAATAAGGTATGCATCATACACTCTTGAGATGGCTGGTGCTAGGAGCACATCAGCCTCCACAAGGAAGATGGAGCCCATAGATGTGGGGGGCGTTTGGGTAGCAGCACCAGCAGTCCTCTATATCCTGCTCATCATTATAGTGCTCCTCTCTATCCCTCATCTTCCCGAAAGGGTGGCAGTTCACTTTGACGAGAGAGGCAATCCCAACGGTTGGATGGGGAGGGAGAGGCTTCTTATCACCTACCCTCTTCTGTCCCTCATATTCCCGGTGATCGCATACGTCTACATCTACATTTCAAGAAAGTATCCCCTCTTCATTCACCCGGGGAGAATGAGGTTCAGAAGGGACGCCATCCTAAAGTTGTCAGTTATGGCGGTTTCTTCTGGATTGGTGGTTCTCATTCTGGTTTACATTAGCATAGTCTTAAACGCCATCAGAGAGGGTTTTATGAAGGTGTACGTTCAATATCTGGTGGTTGCCTCGTTCATGGTTCTCATTCCACCCTTTGTATGGTTGTTCACTAAGGGCAGAATAAAAAGAGGTGAGAGACGATGAAGAAGGAGATGATTCTACTTATTGTTGGTGTGATCCTAATAATATCAGGTATTGCCTCTATATTCTACGTCACCCGGGGGATTATTGGGGACGTTAAGACGATCACGTTGGGGGTTAACGAGACCAAAGAGGAGGAATATTCCCTTGAGGAGGGTCAGTACTCCCTCATCATAAATCCGGAAGGGCCTGTGCACTTCTCCTTTAAGGCATCCAACGGAAGCGTGATGGAGGAGGGAAACGCATCCACCCAAACAGTGGTGGACCTCGGGGACCTCCCACGGGGAAACTACACGCTGGAGATGGAAAACAGGGATGTGGGGGAGACGGATGTGGTGGTGATCCTTCAGGAGAAGGAAAGCCTCATGAGCATGGGAGTATGGGCCCTTGTGGGTTCCGGGGTATGTTTTGTTGGGATTATCATGCTTATAATTGGGGCGATTCTAATGTTGAAGAGCAGGAAGAGGAGTGAGAGCGACAAGGAGGGATCAAATGTACCTTGAAGCGGTTAACCTCAGCAAGAAATTTGGAAACTTCTATGCGCTCAAGAACCTGAACCTGAGGATAGAGGGGAAGAAGTGCGTTGGGTACCTGGGACCCAACGGTGCTGGAAAGACAACAACCCTGAAGCTCTTCACCAACCTCCTCCGACCCACCTCGGGTTCTGCTGTAATAAACGGTTATGACGTGAAAAAAGAGCCGAAGAAGGCCCTCAAGGGTGTAGGGACACTTATAGAGACTCCGGATTTCTATCCATATTTGACGGCAGAAGAGATACTGTCAATGGCATGTGAGATAAGGGGGGCCTCAAAGGAGGGGATAACGCGAGTTCTGAAGAGGGTGGGGCTGAAGGAGTGGAGGGATAAGAAGGTGGGGAAGTTCTCCAAGGGGATGAAGCAGAGGTTAGCGTTAGCGACTGCTCTGGTCGCGGACCCGGAGATACTCATACTGGATGAGCCTACCACAGGGATGGACCCGCAGGGTATGATGGAGGTAAGGGAGATAATAAAGGGGTTGAAGAAAGAGGGGCTTCTTATATTCATGTCCTCTCATCTCCTCCCTGAGGTCTCCTCCGTGTGTGATGAGGTGGCTATGATAAACAGGGGTGAGCTAATCCTGTATGACAGCATGGAGAACGTGGTCAGGAGTTTCTCCAGCAAAAGTGTTCTGGTGGAGTTCCTTCAGCCTGTGAAGAGCGTGAAGGAAATTGAAGAGATAGGCGGTGTTGAGGGTGTGGAGGTTCTGGGGGAGAGGAGATTGCGCATATCCTTCTCTGGGGAGAAGGATGAGCAGTATACGATACTGAAAGAGCTGCTTGAGAGGGGCTACAGGGTGCTGAACTATCAGAGCGAGACCATCGCGCTTGAGGAGGCTTATCTCAAACTTGTGGGGGGTGAAAGAAATGGATGATACCTCGGACCTGAGGCAGATACTTGCTGTGGCCAAATACCAGTTTCTTAACTATGTGCGCTCCAGGAGGCTGCTTGCCCTAGCAATTATAACGCTCCTAATCGGCGTGATATATGTGGCTGTGACGGCTTATGTGGGTGTTGGAAAGGAGAGCAACGCCCTCTCCCTGATAAGAAACTGGGCGGGGAACGTCTCCTTTCTGGGCATACTGGGAGCGCTCTTCTTTGGGGGTGATGCCATTGCGGGGGAGTACAGCAAGAAAACAGGATATTTCCTCTTTCCCCAGCCCGTTAAAAGGGATGTGATAATCTGGGGAAAGTACCTGGCATCGTACCTCGCCGCACTTCTGATCCTTCTCCTCTACTGGGGAATGGCGATCCTCCACACCCTCTACTACTTCTCAGAGATCCCAGTGGAGGCCCTCTACTCCATAGCGCTGACACTACTGTTCCTTGCCAGTATACTCTCCCTCACCTATCTCTTCTCCGCACTCTTCAAGAACGGAACGGTTGCCACGGTGATGGTGGCTATACTCTACTTCTTTGCCTTCTCTATAATAAACTCTATTGCGATGTTCGCTGGGGTGGAACCGTGGTTCAGCATAACATACGCCTCCGCAATACTGACAGCGGTTCTTCAGAAGCCATATCCCCCCCACAAAACGGTCATTGACGCAGGCGTTATGAAGGTGACAGCGTACACCCCCACCTTAAAAGAAGGAATCCTTATCTTCCTAGCATACTTTGTTATCTCAATAGCCCTAACCCTCATCATTATGCGCTATAAGGAGACGAAGTAGGGAAAAATCTGCCTCCCTAATTACTTCAGCAGCCCACCACAATAAACACATCTGCCGGACTTCACAATCTTCTCGGAGAGCTCGGCCCCGCAGTGGGGGCAGATGTACAGCACAATCTCCTCGGGGGTGTCGGGGATGAATCTCTTTCCACAGTGAGGACAAACCCCCCTCTTCATCTCCTCCTCAGTGAGTTCCGCATCGCAGTGGGGACAGCGGTACTCAATCTCCAGCACCTTCTCTCTCTTTGCCCTCTTCTTCGGTTTAACCTCCTCCGGGGGCACCCTTTTCTTCAACTCCTCCATCTTCTCTCTGAACGTCTCCTGAAGTTTTTTAAGTCTCTCCAAGGCAGCAT
This sequence comes from Thermoplasmata archaeon, assembly GCA_021160765.1. Lineage (GTDB taxonomy): Archaea > Thermoplasmatota > Penumbrarchaeia > Penumbrarchaeales > EX4484-36 > EX4484-36. The sequence continues at coordinate 1,118 of JAGHBW010000154.1, read as the reverse complement.
CCAGTTCGCTCTTCAGGGCCTTCTTCTCCTCTTTTAAGTTTGCGATCTCCTCCTCCCTCTCCTTTAGACTCTCTTTGAGTTTTTCAAGCTCCTCTTTCAACTTACTGACCCCCTCCTCCTCTCCCCCCTCCTTTACCCTCTCCTGCAGTTTCACCATTGCCTCTGAGAGCTTCTCGTAATTCTCCTTGAGTTTATTGTAGCTGCTGTTCCACTTCTTTATGATCTCATCTCTCTCGGAGAGTGCATTTCTTAAGTCTTCAATAACCTTTTTTGACTCCTCAAGCTCCTCTTTTAGCCTTCCAACCTCTTCTCTGAGTGCCTCCACCTCCTCTCTCTCCCCCTCTTCCTTATCCCTCTTCATCTTTTCCTGCAGTTTTACCATGGCCTCTGAAAGCTTATCATACTTCTCCTTCAGCTCGCTGTAGCTTTCGTTCCATTTTTTTATAATCTCATCCCTCTCCTTCACTGCCTTTGAATACTCCGAGAGGGCTTTATCCTTCTCTTCCAGACTCTTTTTCAGATCCTCTATCTCTGACTTAAGTTTCTCCACCTCCTCCCCGCCCTTGCCTTTCTCCTGAAGTTTCACCATTGCCTCTGAGAGCTTGTCATATTTCTCTTTAAGTTCATTGTAGCTCTCTGTCCATTTTTTTATAATCTCATCCCTTTCCCTGAGGGCCTCCTCATATCTTTTTATACTTCCCTTTAACTCCTCCACTTCTCCTTTGAGGTCCCCAGCATCTTCAAGTGATTTGAGCTTTTCCATGGCCTCCTTGAATTTTCCCTGCAGCTTCTCATGCACCTCCTGAAGCTTGCTGTATTTCTCCTCAAGTTCCGTTATCTTTGCATCCTTCTCCTCAACCAACTTTTTCAGGTCTCCCCCCTCACCCCCCTTCATCCCCTCTGAAAGCTTGTCATATTTCTCCTTAAGTTCATTGTAGCTTTCGTTCCATTTTTTTATAATCTCGTCCCTCTCCTCCACCGCCTTCTTAAACTCTTGAATGGTCATCTCTCTCTTCTGGATCTCCTCCTTAAGTTTCTCCACCTCCTCCTTAAGCCCCTCCATCTCCTCTCCTCCACCGCCTTTTACCTGCAGTTTCTCCAGTTCCTGAGCAAGTTTG
>JAGHBW010000231.1 GCA_021160765.1 Thermoplasmata archaeon | reverse complement strand
TGACATGGGAGGCCCCATGGGATGATGGAGGTTCCCTGATTGTAGGGTATAAGATTTATCGTGGTACGAGTTCAGGCAATGAGACTTATCTTACCACTGTTGGAGCCGTTCTTACATATAACGATACAAGAGTTACGAATGGTCAGACGTATTATTACAGAGTGAGTGCGGTGAATGAGGTGGGGGAGGGAGAGTTATCGGAGGAGGTGAGTGCTCTCCTACAGAGTGCACCTACTCCGGCGGGTACATCTACATCGGGAGGGGTGGGTGGCTTGCTCCTTTTGGGTGCTTTTGTAGTGGTCATTGTGGCAATTGTTCTCTTTTTGCTCTTCGCCAGACGGAGGAGGTTCCATACTCTCCAAGCAGGCGAACCTGGAGAGGAGAGGAGTTTGGAGGAAGAGGAATAATTAGTTTCTCATTGCTTTGGTTATAAAACATCGCTTCAAGGAAGGGAAATTGCATGGAGAACCAGAAGTTGTCAGATATATGGGACTTCTGAGGATACACAAAATTAATAAGCCAGATGAAACATATAACCCCGGGGGGCTTATAAACCCCAGGGGGTCTTGTTCTGCCAGAGAAAAGGTACATGGAAGAGGTTATGGCGCCTCCAACTTTTGTTTTTGCAACTGTTAGGGACTTGAAATACGCTCCTCAGTGGGCGATGAATCAATGGGGGCAGCTCGTCTTCCCCGCCGATGCCCCGTTCATAAATGTTGGTCAAGAGATACTGCTGAACCTTTTCAAACTGAAGGAGAATATTATCCTCTACGTCCACAGAATAGTTGAGAATGAGATCATTGAGTTTGAGTTTTTCGGAGGGTTTCTGGAGGGTGGAATGCAGTGGAACTTTCACGACAGGCCCTATGGCACCCTCTTTGAGGTCACCACAACAGTTCTGCCCCCAACAGCCTTCTCAAAGAAACTGAAATGGAACATGAACGGAAAGAAGGTGTTTGACGCCTTCTTTGAGGAGATGTTGAGAAGGGTGAAGGGGATGAGTGAGGCTGCACTTCAGAGCAGTGCCACGCCAGTTCCCACCTATTAGTTAGCCCCTCTGTTGCTTGAAGAAATCCTTCACTGCATCTGCAATGGTGTAGATGTCCTTCTCCCTTACCCCGGGGTGTACCGGAAGTGAGAGAACCTCCTCCGTCGCTCTTCTGGCCTCTGGAAGGTCCTCCCTTGGCCTGAACCTCCTCAGAGGCTCGTAGTCGTAGAGAAGTTTTGGGTAGTATATCCCATAACCCACACCCTTCCTCTTCAGATGCTCCGCCAGGGCATCTCTTCTTCCCCCCTTAACCCGAATTGTGAACTGATGGTAGACGTGGTAAGCCCCTTTAACCTCTATTGGGACCTCAACACCATCCACACCCTCCAGGAGGTCCCTCAGAATCTCCGCCCTTCTACGCCGCAGGCTGTTGAAGGTCTTCAGTTTCTTCAGCTGAACCCTTCCTATGGCGGCGGCTATGGAGGTCATTCTGAAATTATACCCCAGTGTCTCATATGTGTACCTCCCCGTCTGTCCCTGATTCCTCAGCGTTTGCACCCGAACCAAAAGCTCTTCATCCCTTGAGACCACCATCCCCCCCTCCCCTGTGGTCATGTTCTTCGTGGGATAAAAACTGAAGACTCCGAGGTCCCCAAATGTCCCCGCAGGCCGATCCTTCCACAGCGCCCCGTGGGCCTGACAGGAGTCCTCCACAATCCTGAAACCGTATTTTCTTGCAAGCCTCTCCACCTCATCCAGTTGCGTCGGCTGCCCGTAAAGGTCCACGGGCACCACCACATCCACCTCTTCCCTCTCAAGAACCTCCTTGAGGGATTCAATGGAGAGGTTAAAGCTTTCTGGATCAATATCGGCGAAGAGAACATCTGCACCTATCTGCACCCCGGGCGCCACTGTAGCCATGAAGGTGAACGGGGTGGTCAGAAACCTCTTTCCCCTCCCCAGCCCCAGGGCAAGGAAGGAGAGGTGAAGCGCTGCTGTCCCCGAGGAGACCGCAGCTGTTTTGACACGTCCACCAAGAAAGTCTGCGAACTCCTCCTCAAAGGCTTCCACCTCCGGCCCGTGTGTTAGATAGCCAGAGAGCATAACCCGCCTTACCTCCTCCACCTCCTCTTCGCCTATCAACGGTCTTGCAATGGGAATCATATTCTATCTTCCTCCGGTACATCCTTTATTATCCTTGCGGGATTGCCCACCACCACCACCCCAGCTGGCACATCTTTCACCACCACCGCTCCAGCTCCTACCACGGCGTTCTCTCCCACAGTGATGCCAGGGAGCAGGGTGCTGTTCGCTCCTATCCTCGCTCCCCTTTTGACAGTTACCCCTTCAAGTTTCCACTCACCCCTCCCCATTCTCTTGTCATTGGTGATAACAGCCCCCGGACCCAGAAACACATCGTCCTCTATAACGGTGTTGGTAGGGATGTACACCCTGCTCTGTATGGAAACCCTTTTCCCTACTCTAACGTGATCGTCAATGATAACCCCGCTACCTATGAGGGTGTCATCTCCCACAACGCTCCCCTCCCTCACCATGTAGAAGTGTCCGGTAACAACCCTGTCCCCCAGAACAGCCCCGGAGTAAATAACACCGTTTGACCTGAGAACGCAGAACTTCCCAATCCTAGCCCCTTCCACGGATTGAAGATCCCCCTTAAGCAGTTTCTCAACCTCCTCCTTCCCTGGATGGCCTATAATCACATTCTCACCTATGTATGTTCCTTCACCTATCCTGCTCCTTCCCCAGATATGGTACATATCTAACCCTCCTCAAATTCTTCAATCACGACAACTCCACCCTTTTTAAGAGAGGCCTCAGCCGCCTTGGCCACCTTGAGGACTGCCATGCCATCCTCACCTGGCACAAGCGGTTGTTTTCTCCTCTCAACAGCCAGGAGGAAGTCCTTCAGCTCTCTTTTAAGCGGTTCTTCCCTCCTTACGTGGATTCTCCTTATGTCATATCTCTGTGGCACGTTGTAAAGGTTGCCCATATCAACGCTGACGAACTCTGACGTTGAGACCTCTATAACCTGCTCCATGTAGTCCACTTCCATGTAGGATCTGCTTGTGGTGACGCTCAACTTTCTCACCTTCATCGGGACAAGCCAGGAGACGTGAACGGTTGCATCCAGACCATCTGAGATCTCCATAACTATGGTGGCGTGGTCTTCAAAACCAGTCTCCTTGGAGATTCAGCCCAGTGCAAAGACCCTCTCCACCCTCCTCCCGGTCAGATAGTATATGACGTCTATGTCGTGTATTCCCAGGTCAAGTATCGCCCCCACATCCCTTATTCTTGACGGGAATCTGCTAACCCTTCTGGTTGAAAGGGATATAACCTCCCCCACCCACTCCTTTGTCAGAAGGTCTCTGGCGGCCTCAACTACAGGATTGAACCTCTCTATATGTCCCACAGCAAGCGTAAGGTCCATATCCCTGGCCAGATCTATCAGTTCCTCTGCCTCACGGAGCGTGCTCGTCATGGGCTTTTCAATCAAGACGTGTACCCCGCTCTGAAGAACTTCTTTGGCCACATTATAATGGGTGGTTGTAGGGGTGGCAACGGTCACAGCGTCGGGGCGTTCCTTTCGTAAGAACTCCTCAACACTGGTATATGCCCTTGTCTTGAACCTGCCCGCCACCTCCTTGGAGACCTCTCCTCTGGCGTCGCAAACGCCAACAAGATCTGCTATTTCAGAATAAACTCTGGCGTGGTTGGCACCCATGGAGCCAACACCTATCACTCCTACCTTCATCCTCCTGCCTCCTTCAGACTTAAGATTATGTTCGCCATTCTCTCTGCACTTTTTCCGTCCCCGAAGATCTCTGTTCTTTTTTCAGTGGGTCTAAAGCTCCTAACGGCTGAAATTATTTTCTCCTTTTCAGCACCAACGAGTACGTTCCATCCCTGCTCCACGGTCTCTATCCATTCTGTTGTATCCCTTAACGTCACACACGGTATCCCCAGAATATAGGCCTCCTTTTGTACCCCTCCTGAGTCTGTTAGAACCATTCTTGAGTTCTCAAGGAGGTTCAAGAATTCTAGATAGCCTACAGGCTCTGTTATCATCACATTCTTAGACTCCTCCAGTGTTTTGAGAAGCCCGTATCTCTCAAGTGCCTTCTTAGTTCTGGGATGTGCGGGGAAAACAATCTTGTAATCAAGCTCTGTAAGAGCTTCCACAATGTTTTTCAGATTCTCCTCAACATCTGTGTTTCCAGCTCTGTGTACAGTCACAAGAACATACCCCTTTTTTTTAAGACCTAAATCCCGAATTATGCTGTTTTTCTCAGCGACCTTTATGTGAAGATAAAGGGCGTCCACCATTATGTCCCCGACCAGATAAACCCCTTGGACTATCCCTTCTTTTTTGAGATTGTGTACCGCTGTGTGTGTCGGGGCGAAAAGGATGTTGGATATGTGATCTGCCACCACCCGGTTTATCTCCTCAGGCATCCTTCTGTCAAAGGACCTTAATCCCGCCTCCACGTGGGCAACGGGTATGTGGAGCTTCACCGATGCTAGGGCGCCTGCCAGGGTAGAATTGGTGTCTCCATAGACTATGACAACATTTGGTCTCTCCTTCAAGAGAACCTTCTCAATGCCTATAAGCATCCTTCCCGTCTGCTCCCCATGCCCTCCAGAGCCCACCTCCAGGTTGTAATCCGGTTCAGGAATCCCCATCTCCTCAAAGAATATGCGGGACATCTCTCTGTCATAGTGCTGGCCAGTGTGAAGTATAACGTGATAGGCCCTCTCCTTGAGGGCAAGGTGAAGTGGATGTGCCTTTATGAACTGAGGTCTGGCTCCAACTACTGACAAAACCTTCATGCCTGCACCACACTTGGCCTGAGTAAGATTTATGCTTATTTTAGGGTTTTCACTCCACCCGCTTCAGAAGAAAATAAGTATAACGTCTTATCTACCCCCTCTGATGCTTTATAGAGTGTGCTGGCTAGGCCTGGCGATTACTGGTTGGATCCTTATCACCATAATCATACAGGAGATCATATACGCGAAAAGGGCCCCCAGAACGAAATTAAAATACATGAGGTCTGTCTCATACCACGGGCCCTGCAGGGAGTGCAGGGGAGATGGCGTCTGTAGGTGGTGCTACGGTAAGGGGTATGTGAAGGGATTCTTTGGAGGTGAAAAGACCTGTCCCTACTGTGGAGGGACAGGCATATGTCCCAGATGTGGAGGAAAGTATGCCCTCAAAGAAGAGCACCACCCACCTCTTTCAGATGGTTCATAACTATTCTTCTTATTGTTTCTGACCGTCTGTATATCCCAAGGGCTAGGAGGAAGGGCCGGTCTATATCACCCTTCGCCGATATATACCTCTGAATCCTCTCCTCCCCCAACGCTGTGAAAAGATCCTCAATCTCCTCACTGCTAAGTGAGAGATAGAGATTTCTTAATTTCATACTGCGGGAGAGCTCCTTCCCCACCCTTCTCCACCATATTTTATTCGCTCTCCTTCCTAACTCTTTTATGCCCATCTCCCCCACCAGGAAACTGACAAGAACATCCGAGATCTGGGAGGCGGTGTACAGGGAGGGATATATACCTCCACCAGTTGTGGGTTTTGCCATACCAGCAGAGTCTCCCAGAAGGAGGATCCTCTCCCTCATTATCTCCCTCTCCGCTCCCAGAGGTATGGAGCCTGCAACAAGATGATAAGACGTTCTGAGAATCTCCTCACCAGAAACCCCCAGAGTCTCTTTGAGTGGCGCCTCTTTAAGAAACCTCATCAATGTGTCTTCCATCCTGAGTCCAGATGAACTGCTGTAGGCAAGACCTACCCGCACCCCCCCGTTGCCTTTGGGTATAGCCCATGAGAAGAAAGTTGGGGCAAAACTACCAAGATATAGATGGACATCGTTCCCTGACATGTCCAGATTTCTAGGACTGCTCTCAAGACCCAATCCTACCAACACCTCCTTCTTCCCGCCAAAAAGCTCTCTGGTCAGCCTCCTGGTTGATCCCTCCGCAAGCACTAAAAGGGTGGCTTTTAACTCCCCCCTCTCCCCACCGCCCTTATATGATATGTTC
>JAGHBW010000108.1 GCA_021160765.1 Thermoplasmata archaeon | reverse complement strand
GTTTCAGAGTGGTCAGATCCCCAACAGAATAGACCTTACCCCCCCCAACCCTCTCCCTCAACCTAACAGGTATCTCCTGATCCAGCAGAAGTTCTCCCAGGGGGGATTTAAGAATCCTCCTCACCTGGGGAGGCAATATCCAGTGGTGGGACATGCTCATCTTACCCTGAGTGCGTATTTTCCATTAATAGTGATTCCCAGCCTTTCAGCGATTTTACTCCGGGAGTAATCTACAATTATAAGAAGTCCCTGCCAATCCTTTGAAACCTCCCCACCACAGATAGGGCAGACGTCCTGCTCTGTTAAGTACCTGCATTTTTTACACGCGTACATTTCCATCACTTCTTCTTGGTTTTCTTCTCAGCAACCTCTTCCTTGGGAGCGTGCCTTTTTTGATATTCCTCCTCAAGCCATTCAAACTTCCCAAGGCCTCCCTGTCTCATGGTTAGGCCAATTCTGCTCTCCCTGGGGGACTTTTGGTTTATGCTCATGGAGACTATTCTAGCCCTTACCCAGTCTCCCTGCCTTAGGTCCCTCTTAGTCTCCTTTCCCACAAGCCTCTGATTGTTCAGATCCACATCTATGTGATCGTCCATTATCTGGCTTATGTGTATCAGACCATCAAGAGGGCCGAAGCGTATGAAGACGCCAAACCTTGTCACCTCAACCACAAATCCCTCCACGATCTCGTACATCAGGGGCTGGAAGGCCAAAGCCTTGAACCTAACCTTCTGGTATATGGCACCATCTCCATGCACAATCTTGCCCTCCCCTATGGGAGACACCTCCATGATATAGACTATCAGGTTTCTCTCCCCATCCATGGTCCCCTCAAAGTTCCTCCTGGTTAACTCTACCACAACCTCGGAGAAGTCCTCCCTCAGAAGGTCAGGTGTGATCCTTATAGTGTCCTCCTTTTCAATCATCCTGTACATGCTACCCACCAAACTAAAGTGGTATATAAACGGAGGGTGGGTAATAAACATTACAATATAAAGTATTCTCCCCCCTCATGGTCTTTCATAATTCCCCTGGAACCTTTCAGGTGGGTATTTCTCTCTGTTCTTCTCCATCTTTTTCAAAAATGCCTCCATCAGGTCCACATTCATAACCCTGGAGAGGTCCACCAAATAAAAGAGTACATCCGCCATTTCATCAACTATTCTCTCCCTCCTCACCCCACCCCTCTTTATCTCTTCCTCCTCCTCCCCTTCCATCCACTGGAACTCCCTGAGCAACTCTCCAACCTCCGCTGCTAGGGATAGCGCTATCTCCTTAGGTGTGTGGTACCTCTCCCATCCCCTCTCCCCAACAAACCTCTCTATCTCTCTCTTTATCACATCAAACTCGCCTTCCTTCACCAAGCTTCCACCTCCCACCCCCGGGGAAAACATATCAACATATATCTTTTTATATCAAAATTAAATTTAGAAGGCCCCCTAAGGGACAACGAGATATGGGTGTGGTGAGATGTCAAGGAAACCAGGAAGGATGTACAGGTACATTACAGGGCCCGCCTATACAAGAAGGGAGTATATGGGGGGGGTTCCTGGCATAAGGGTTGCCCAGTTTGTCATGGGGAACCGAAAGGGTAGATTCACCCATCAGGTGAGTCTGGTGGTTAAGGAGGCGTGTCAGATACGCCATACCGCCCTAGAAGCTGCACGTGTAACAGCGAACAAGTTCATTCAGAAAAAGGTGGGTGGCCAGAACTATAAACTTCAAATAAGGGTATATCCCCATCACGTACTGAGGGAGAATAAACAGGCTACAGGGGCTGGGGCGGACCGTGTTTCCCAGGGTATGAGGAAGTCCTTTGGTAAGCCTGTTGGCACCGCTGCCAGGGTGAGGCCAGGTCAGGAGATCATAACCCTTGAGGTTAACAAGGGAAATGTGGAACTGGCCAAGATCGCCCTCAGGAAGGCTGGTATGAAGATCCCATCTCCTTGGTACATAGTCATCAGGGAGAACCCCTCTGCCGCATCCTAAATTCACCAATTCTTAAAATACCCCAAGACCTATCCCTTCCTCAGGGATGGTAGATGGGCAGAAAAAAAGCAAAAAAAGAGGTTGAATATGAGGACCCCAGGGATGACCTCCTCTCCCTCTTCCTGAAGGATGTGAACGGCAACGTTGTTGGGGAGTCCATAGGGGTTTCTGGGGAGAAACTTGTGGTCAAATCGGAGGAGAGGTTCTATCTTATCCCCCTCTCAGCGGTTGAGAAGGGAGAGGGTGAGCTTAAAGTGGTTAATGAGGTTGATTGGGAGAAGGCCCTTAAAGAGGGGGAGAGGTGGAGGGAGAAGGAACTTGACCTGCTCTGGGGAGAGAGGAGTGAAGGGGCTGGTTGATGTGGATGAGTTTGAATATAAGATGGTGATCGTTGTCAGAACAGACCTGGAGCTGGGAAAGGGGAAGATGGCGGCGCAGGTGGCCCACGCCGCCGTCACCGCCTCCTACACCGCCTGGAGGAGAAAAAGAGATCTGTTTAAAAGGTGGTATGAGGAGGGACAGAGGAAGGTCGTTCTGAAGGTTAGAAGCCTTCAGGAGCTTATGGAGATAAAAGAGACGGCTGAGAGTCTCGGACTTATTACAGCACTTATAAAAGATGCAGGTCTGACGCAGATACCTCCGGGGACTGTAACAGCGCTTGGGATTGGGCCAGAAAAGGAGGAGGTTCTGGACAGGATAACGGGCCACCTGAAACTGCTTTAGGGGGTTTAACTTGAAGGAGAGAAGGATCCTGGGAGTGGACGATTCCATTGTTGATTTCTCCTCCCCCTACACGGATGTTGTGGGGATACTCATGAGGAACGGGGGGTACATAGAGGGGGTGCTGTGGGGTCGCATCTCCGTGGATGGGGATGACTCAACGGCGGTTCTTTCGGAGATGATCCTCTCATCCAGATTCCGTGAGCAGATCAATCTGATTATGCTGGACGGGTTCGCCCTGGGTGGGTTCAACATAGTTGACATTGATGAACTTAACAAGGTGACGGGGATTCCAGTTGTGACCTTCACACTGAAGGTCCCCTCACCCCCCAATATTGAGAGAGCGCTGAAGGGTAAGGTTCAGAACTGGGAGGAAAAGCTTGAGCTTATAAGCAGGCGGAAAGTGGACAGAATTGAGATCAGGGGGAGGAAGGCGTACATAAGCAGGGCGGGTATAGGGCTTGATGAGGCATTAAAAATGATAGATTCTTCAATTGTAAGGGGCTTTACACCTGAACCGTTAAGGGTAGCACACCTTGTGGCATCCGCGCTTGGAAGGGGGGAATCCACGCAGAGGTAGGTGGTTATATGAAGGATGAACGTGCTCTGGGGCCTCTTAAGGCCCTTGCGCTGAGGGGTGCTTTGTGGGCACCAACACCCATCACAACCTCCCAACTCGGTGAGGACCTCTCCTTAAGCCAGCAGGGGGCATCAGAGGTCTTAAG
>JAGHBW010000007.1 GCA_021160765.1 Thermoplasmata archaeon | reverse complement strand
GTTCCTACCCCACCACGGGTTGTGGCTAGACCCCCGGGCTCTTCTATACAATCAGGTCAGCGTAAGCCTCCAGCAGATAAAGGCTGATTGGGGGGTCCTCGGAGAGTCCCCGGAAACTAAAAATAGAGCGCGTATATTTTCTGTTACGCTTTTTTGCCGAGGTGAAAAGTGTTGGATACTTTAGTGAAGATAATGTTTGAGACTGGTGCTCTAAAATTTGGTAGGTTTAAACTCAAAAGTGGCAGGATATCCGAATATTACGTGGATGTGAAGGTAGCATCAACGAAGCCAGAGTTTTTGAAAGAGGTGTCAAATAGAATCTCAGACATGCCACTTCATTATGATCGTATTGCTGGTCTTGAGCTGGGGAGTGTGCCCTTGGCGGTGGCCCTGAGCTTAAGAGTTGGATTGCCTTTCATAATTATAAGGAAGGAGAGGAAGGAGTACGGCACGGGGGGAAGATTTGTTGGTGAGTTTGAGAAGGGGGAGAAAATACTGATAATTGAGGATGTGATAACCACGGGGGGAACTACTTTAAGCGGGATATCGGCGTTAAGAGAGGCTGGCGGTGTGGTTGAGGATGTGGTGGTTGTTGTTGATCGGGAGGAGGGTGGAAAGGATACCCTTGAAAGTGCGGGGGTTGAAGTGCACTCATTGCTGAAGGCATCCGACCTATTGAGATACAAAGGAGAGGGGGGAGAAAATTGAAGGTGCTGGTAGTAGGAAGCGGAGGAAGAGAGCATACGCTTGTTTGGAAGATCTCCCAAAGCAGAAAAGTTAAGGAAATACACGCGGCCCCGGGGAACGCGGGAATATGTAAAGGCGCCACCTGTGTGAGTATATCACCCACGGATATAGAGGGGCTTGTACAGTACGCTGCAAGCAACAACATAGACCTTACAGTGGTTGGTCCAGAGGCACCCCTGGCGGAGGGAATAGTGGATCGGTTTGAGAGAGAGGGTCTGAGGATATTCGGTCCAACAAAGAAAGCCGCGGAGATAGAGAGCTCCAAGATCTTCGCAAAAAACCTGATGAAAAAATATGGAATACCCACTGCGGAATTTGAGGTCTTTAAGGACCCTGAGAAGGCCATAGATTACGTTAAAGAGATGGGTGGGCCCATTGTTGTGAAGGCTGATGGGCTTGCTGCTGGTAAAGGGGCCATACCGTGCAAAAATGAATGGGAGGCGATCAGGGCAATAAAGAAGATCATGGTTGACAAGGCGTTTGGGGATGCCGGTAAGAGGATTGTGGTGGAGGAGTTTATGGAGGGGGAGGAGGCCTCTATACTGGCGTTTACGGATGGTGAGAACATACTTCCGCTTGAGCCATCTCAAGATCATAAGAGGGCATACGATGGGGACCGGGGGCCGAATACGGGTGGAATGGGGGCCTATTCCCCTGCACCTGTGGTGGATAAAGTGTTGCAGGGTACAATATTTGATGAGATCCTTGCACCTGCAGTGAGGGCTATGAAGGAGGAGGGCAGAGAATACAGGGGGATATTATATGCTGGCCTCATGATAACAAAAGATGGGCCTAAAGTTGTTGAGTTTAACTGCCGTTTTGGGGATCCTGAAACGCAGGCGGTTCTTCCCAGATTGATGACGGATATCATAAGGCCAATAGAAGCGACAATTGATGGCGATCTTGACAAGGTAAAACTTCGCTGGAGAAGGTCTGCCGCCGTCTGTGTGGTCATGGCATCGGAGGGGTATCCGGGAAAGTATCAAAAGGGATTCCCCATAACTGGAATAGAGGAGGCGGAGGCCATGGGGGACCTTTACGTTTTTCACGCAGGGACAAAGATTGATGAAAAAGGTGATCTGGTTACAGCTGGGGGGAGGGTTCTGGGTGTCACAGCCCTAGGTAGAGACATTCCTGATGCGATAAAAAGAGCATATGAAGGTGTCTCCAAAATCCATTTTGAAGGTGCCTTTTACAGGCGGGATATAGGCTACAGGGCATTGGAACATCTGGGTCTTAAATATCCTCCTGTGGGATAGTGAAGGTGAATCTGGCACCGTGGGGCTTAACGTTTTCTACTACGACCTCCCCACCATAAAACTCCACAAGACCCTTTACGATAGTGAGTCCTAGACCTATCCCTGGAATCTCAATCTCCCCTTTAAGACGGGTGAAATCTTCAAAGATACGCTGAAACTCCTCCTCCGGGATCCCCGGCCCCTGATCCTCCACGGAGAACACAAGATCCCCATCTCTTCTCCTTATAGTGAGTTTTATTTTCTGCCCCTCCGGCCCATATTTTATCGCGTTGTCCAGCAGATTTACAAGAACGTTATTTATCCCCTCAAAGACTCTGACAACCGCCGCCTCGTCCACTCCATCATATTGAACAATAATCTCTGTTCCCCTGTCAGAGGCCTTCTCTATAACGGACTCCACAGCCTCCGATACAATCTCTCTCAACGGTTTTGGTATGTACCTCTTCTCTATTTTACCAGATGAAAGTCTGGTGTATATTCTAATGGACTCCAGTATGTCCTCCGCCAGTTTCACACCCCGTTTGAGGTTTCTGCAGTATTTAATTGACTTCTCATCCCTTTGGGTTGCGCACAACATGTCAGCATATCCACTAATAATCTGAAGTGGCTGACGGAGGTCATGACCAAGAATCCTTAATAGTACAGCCCTAAATTCACTCTCCCTTTTCAGCTTCTCCTCTGCCTCAACGATTTCAGTAACGTCCCTTACCGAATGGACATATCCCACGACCTCACCATCCTCTCCCAGAATTGGAGAGGTTAAAACGGAGAGGTACTTTCCCAAGGTAGGTTCAAAGACCCTTACGCTGTTCTCCACTCCTTCTTTTATCGTTAGAAGTGCAGGGCACTCCGGAATGGGTTCATCTTTATGGTGAAATATCAAATAGCACTTCTTTCCAATTATCTCCTCAGGGGCCAGTCCCAAAAGCCTTGCCACGGATTCATTGGCCCTCTCAATGGTGAAATCCTTGCTGTGTATGGTCACTCCGTCTGGAATTGAATTAAAAACTGTCTTCCACCGCTCTATCTCCTCCTCAAGCTCTTTCACCCTTTTAGGGCACGTCTCATCTGATCTGTTGTTTCCATTCTCAGTGGTCACCGTGGTTCCTCCCTACTGGGCAATACATTGCCCGAAACATATAAAAAATTAAGGATTATAATATCAATCTCCGTTTCCTTTCTCCTCCGCCTCTCCTTCATCCCCCGAATCTTTGTCGCTCTCTTCTTTCTCTTTTTTCTCTTCAACCTTTTCCTCTTTCTCAGCCGTTGGGGTCTCCACTCCCTCCTCGTGCTCACGATCACGCTCCTCTGGACTCTTCCCTGGGTATTTCTCCTCAAATATTATCTCCCCAACATCAAGATACTTCCTCACATCAGCCACCACACCGAGCTTGCCCGCGATCCAGTTTGAGTCCAGCTTCGCAAAATCGGGGATAATGATCCTTAAAATCTTCTCCTCAAGGCTTACTTCAAAATCCTCCTCCCTGCCGTAGTTGAGCCTTATAATTGCCTTTACTTTCTCAACAGGGTCCTCAACAACTTCAATAACCTTAAAACGGTAAATGAAGGTCTTTCCAGCGTAGGGGTGGTTGAAGTCTATTCTAGCTCTCCCAGCAGCTAATGTTGTAATAACCCCTTTCTTTCTTCCTATGGTCACCTCCATTCCAGGTGCCGGATACTGCTCGCCCCTGCGGAACTCTGGAAGGCGGAGAAGCTCTCTTATTGAGTGCATCTCTATCAATTTGGGGTTTCTGGGGCCAAAGGCCTTCTCCGGGGGAATTTCTATCTCCTTTTCCTCTCCCACATCTGCTTCAAGTAGGGCTTCATCGAGACCCTGTATGACCTTTCCCTCACCGACTATTGTGACAATTGGTCCGTACTTTCCCCCCTCTACGTATTTTCCCTCTTTTTTCGCCAGTTCTTCATCGGTGGTGTCAAACAACTCTTTGGGCTCCTTCACCCATGCGTCAAATTCCAGGCGTATGAAATCACCTTTTTTCATTGTGTTAGCCTCCGGGGGGCAAATTTTAACTTTAAATTTAAACCTTTTCCCATCACATCCTGGGTTTATACTGATCTCTGATGTCTAAAATCCTCTTTGCTTTAATGGCTCCTCCCATCTCTTTGAACAACTTTGAACTCTTACTCCATATCTCAACTCTGGGAACGATCTCCAGGCGGTTATGTATTTCTTCCTTAATCTTCTCCTCCACCTTGATGGGATCCGCACCTCTTTTCAGGGCCACCCTGATAATAAGTTCATCCAGTTCATATGGATCGTTGTTTCTTTTGGTGATTACAACCTGCCACTCCTCCACGTCAGGACATGATGGGAGGACGTCATAAAAGACATTCAGGTTAATGAGTGTTCCCT
>JAGHBW010000222.1 GCA_021160765.1 Thermoplasmata archaeon | reverse complement strand
GTTATGTCCTTGATAAGGACTCCGAAGGTGAGGTTCGCCACGTTCCCCTCCGCATCTCTGACGTACAACACTCCGGTGTAATTTCCAGGTATGTCTATGGCGGTAATCACTGTTGGTCCGTAATATATGTATTCCGCGTAGGGGGAAGAAATTATCCAGGTGAAGTTTCCAAACTGGAAAATTCCCGGGACGTTGTCCGTGGTGCCCTCAGCAGAGAGGGTGAAAAGCACCTTCTCGTTGATTATGATGTCCCCCTGGCACCTGGGAACAGGGGGTACGTTGTCAACAACCCTGACCCTGAAGGTTGTAGTGTTTGAATTCTGCGCCCTGTCTTTTACAGTGACCGTGATGTTGTACCAACCTGGAGCGGAGAACTGGTGTTCAAAGAAGAATCCGGTCACTCTAATGTCCTCCTCTGGGCAGTACCATATGATGGACATTATTCCCGTTCCTGTGTTGTTTACCCCACCTAAGTCATAACTCCTCTCAACGTTGAAGTATGCCTTATCAGTGATGTTTATTGTGCTTTTGAAGTGAAGAAGAATTACGGGTGGAACAGTGTCCAGTATTATCGTGACGTTTTCTGACGGAGTGGGGCCGTTTCCCAAATGGTCGTAAGCCTCAAGCTGGATAACGTTCTTTCCCTCTTTAAGGTGGAGGACAAAGGGCATTGCATTTCCAGAGGAGAGGGAGAGATTGTAGAGGAATCTTCTGTTTCCCTCTTCCCATATGTAAACTATGATCCACCCCCCCTCCTCCCCCACAGCGGTTAACATGATTACGCTCTCGTTGGAGTATGTGGGTGGGCTTGCAATGTAGGTATTTGGGGGAGGGGTGGTGTCAACAAAAAGGGAGAGGAGGGAGGAGTTCGGTCCAGTATTATTTACCTCGTCCCACCCTCTTGCCATAAAGAGAACGTTCTCTCCCCCTCCGTCACCAAGTCCTGCCATCAGCGTGTTCACTGAGATGTTTTCAGAGTAGCTCCCGTTATATATCACACTCCAGTTCTCACCATCATCCGGGAGGCCATTTCCGTCCCTGTCCCTGTAGTAGAGGATCTGAACCCGTTCGCAGTCCTCATCTGCCTGAAGGCGGAAATGGACTCTTCTTCCCACAGTGGTTCTATTCTCCGGAGAGAGTATGCGGACCCAAGGACCAACAATATCCGACGGGGTGGCGGAGGCGATGTTTGATCGTCCTGACTCATTTCCGTTCACGTCCACAGCGGTAATGTAAAAGGAATAGGCAATCCCGTCTAGAAGGGGGTAAACCGTGTAATTCTGGACAACCCCTGTGGTGTTCCCCCAGAGGGTGAAGTTCCCCGGGGTTGAGGTGTTTATGTAGATGCAGTAATGGGCTAGGTCTGTTTCATTTGAGGGGTCCCAGAAGAGGTGGATGGTGTTCCCTTTTGGGTCTGGCCACGCGGATAGGTTCTCGGGCGGTCTGGGGAGGGAGGTGTTCACACGGAGTTTGGCGTTCAGACGATATGTATATGGGGGAAGGTATCCATCGTACAGTGTGACAGTGATGTTGAAGTCTCCTGAGACCTCCTGGTTTATCAGCAGTTCGGCGGTGTAGTTCCCATCGTCCCGAACCCTGTCTGGGGGGATTCCGTCGTCGCTCAGATTCAGTGGCCCCCACGGGCCTCCATCAAGGAAGAGCGTGGTGTTTATTCCCACCCTTGTTTTTACCTCCACGTGCCAGAGGTTCCAGAGTGAGAGGATTGTTCCCCACGCGCTGTGATTGAAAGAGAGAACTTTAGGCGGCTCCACAGCCCATATCGTGTACCTGACATCTGCCGAATAACTCTGGTCTCTGTACAGTATATTTATCCTGTCCATGTGGGAGACCAGAAGGTCCCCGGGGCTGTTGCTTGAGTTCTTAAGTGTGAAGTTGCCCTGGAAGAGGCCAGAGACCGATGCAGATTCCCTCAACCTGATTGTGATGGGGGAGGGGTGGGTGGTGGAATTGACGCTTATGGACACCGTTCCTGCGCCAGACAGATCCGGGTCCAGCACCTCCACCTCAACAACTCCCCCGTCTGTTGAGTAGTGCCTGCTATGGGTGAAGATTTGTCCAAGGGTGCCTGAGACGTTCCCCAGAACAACAACGGAGAAGGGCTGGGGGGAGTAAGGAACGTTGTACCCTGAGACTTTTACAGTATAGTTTCCGGTGGGGAAGGTGCCGTTCAATATGATCCCCTCAACGTTGTTCACCCTGTCGCGGGTGTCGTTAAAGGGGAAAGTGAAATCATTACCATAAAGAAGGGTTCCGTTGGGGAGGAGCACCTCAAGATCAAGGTCGTTCACCAGGTTCTTGGAGGCTGAGGGGGTGGAGGGATAGTCATTCCACACAAGGATGACCTTAAGGGGTACATCTGAGTTGTTGACATGGAAGGTGAAGGATGTGGAGGAATTTGTTGAAACTCCCCTTCCGTGATCCAGAAGGAGGTACCTGTACCTGACGTCCACCAACCCCTTTGTTAGATTGATTCTCCCCCAACCTTCATTGTTGTTGGGAATGGGTGTTGGATCCGAGGTGGGGTCATCCGCTGAGGCTATAAGCATCCCTTTTAGGAGGCTTGAGGAGGGGTTGGTGATGTTCTTAGTGTACTGGAGGTATTCCCTCAAAAGGGCTGTAGCCCCTGCGGTTATGGGTGTGGCCATGGATGTGCCCCCCATGTACACGTAATATTGGTTGTAGACGCCCCACCCCGTACCTGTAGCAACCGATGACCTTGTTGAGACAACCCATGTTCCCGGTGCAAGTACGTCAGGCTTCAGCCTACCGTCATCTGTTGGGCCGCGGGAGGAGAAGCGTGCTACATCCTCTTTATTATCCCCGTAGGAACCTCTGGAGGGGCGGTAGTTCTCCGACGCCCCCACTGTTATGACGTTTTTGGCCGAACCCGGGGATATTATGGAATTGGAGTAGGGCCCCGAGTTCCCGGCGGCGAAGAGGAGGGTAAAGTTCCTGTAGGTCCAGGTGAACCAGTCTGCGCTCTGAGAGCTTGTGGTATAGGCTCCCCAGACGCTTGATCCCCAGCTGTTGGTATGTATTCTTGAACCGTTAGTGTATGCCTGATAGAAGAGGCGGGAGATGTTGGTCGGTATTCCCAGAAGATAGTATCCATCCCTGTAGGAGGTGCGGGACTGGTTGAAGTCCACCCACTGTTCTATTGCCTGAAAGAAGAGGCGTGCCTCCGGTGCCATTCCTTTGAATTGACCTGAGGACCTGTTCCCCCTTCCAAGAACGGACCCTGAGACGTGGGTCCCATGGCCGGTGGCGTAGTCGCCGGGGCCGTCGTCTGCCCCCGGGTTGTCAAGGTAGTAGTTCCACGCAGGGTTGATTGGCCAGCTTACCATTGCATATACGGCAGACCTCAAATCCAGGTGGAGGGTAGAGAGATTCCCCGTATCCAGCCCCGTGTCGCATACAGTAACCAGCTGATGTGTTCCGTTGAGGCTGAGATTCTCCCACAGAGATCTTGAACCTATTATCCCAGCCGCCACGTCATTAACTGGATAGAAGGGCCTCAGCACCTCAATAAAGGATACGGAGTCAATGGAGGCAAGGTGAAGAGCCTCCCGGGGGGTGATGGTTCCCACCATTATGTCCTCATCCACTTTCAGGAGTTGGGGGGAGAGGGGTTCTGAGATGCGATGGGTATGGAGGAGTATCTTAACCGGAACCCTTCCCTCGTCCATCATGAGGATCTCCGGGCTTATTTTTGAGGCGGGGGGGAGGGTGGCAATTCCCTCCACATCACCCCTTCCTTCCAGATCCATTAGTTCAGGATATTCACCAAAAACCAGATAGGCAAAATCTGGAATGTATCCCTCAATAATGCATCCTCTTTCTGTAATGAGCCTTCTCTCCCTCTCCCCCAGCGGGTGGGAGAACTGGACGATCATGTGGCCCTCAAACCCATCTCTCGGTCTGGGGAGTTCAGATATCCTTGAAGGGGGGAGATTGATAAGATGTACGAGGGGGGCTAGCGGGGTGGAATTGGAGTGGGTGGGTTGGTTCTCTGTTATGCCCTGCCCGGTGGAAACAGGGTAAATCGGAAAAGCCAGAATGAACACAAGGAGAATAGCCATAGCGCACCTACTCAAGTCTCATCACCTGCCATAAAGCAAAAGAGGAGGCAACTCTTTTATTAATTTCGGTAAAATTTGCTTAATCTTCTATCTTCTGAAGGCGATAGAGCCATAACCAACAGCAAGTGGACCAGGTGATATGTCGTAGGAGGTAGCATATTTGAGCAGTTTAACATCCCTGTAGCCCAGGGACTTTGCCACCTCCATGAGCACCGCAACTGGCCCGTAGCCGCACATTGTAAGGTTGATCTCCTCCCGGATCCTATACAGACCTTCTGTGTCAAGTGCGAGGATCTTTTCAATAGCCCTCTCATCCTGTGATTTGGCAAACTCCCCTGCACTCATCCCCGGGGGGGGAGGTTGGCCATAAGCATAACCACAGTGTGTGAAGTCGGAAGAGGCGATAATTCCGAAATCCACACCTTCAAGGACCTTGAGGAGGTGTCCTGCGATCTCCTTTGCCACCTTGAGCCTCTGGTCTCCCATGACGATGGGAATGATCCTGAAACTATCGGAGAAGTACTGGAGGAAGGGTATCTGCACCTCAACAGAGTGCTCCATCAGGTGTGCCATCTCATCCACTTCAATGTATCGTGAGAGTGCCTCTGAGAGCTCTATTGCGTTTTTCACAACACCCAGGGGCGTTCTGAAATCCTCAACCGAGAGCGACACAGCCGAACCGTATCCAGTGTGGTTCGGCCCGATCAGTACAAAAACAGGTGGTATTCCGTCCTCAACGATAGCCTTCACACTGTGAGCGGCAATAGGGCCTGAGTAGACATAGCCAGCGTGTGGATTGACGGTGCCAAGAACTCTTCCACTCCTGCTCTCCGCCGGGGAGGGGATCTCTCCCGGACCTAGGGGGTGCAGAAATGACTCCTCTACGGCCCTTTTAAGCGACCTTCTCGTTGCCGGATAAAACTGACCTGCAACCGCGGGTTCCCTCATAGAGACGCCTCGAAGTCTTTTACTTCGAGGGTAAATTCTCTGTTCTCCTTTATAACACCTTTGGCTTTCAGGAACTCACGGGTTAAGAGATAGTAGATAAGAGCAAGAGACCTTCTGCCCTTGTTGTTCCCCGGGATCACAACGTCAACGTATTTTGTCTCGTTGTTTGCGTCGCATATCCCGACGATGGGTATCCCCGTCTCCACCGCCTCCCTGAGGGGCTGGGCATCAGCCGCGGGGTCTGTAACCAGGAGCACTTCTGGCTCCACGTATTGTGGAAGAGCGGGATTTGTCAGGGTCCCCGGGATGAACCTTCCAGGGAAGGACTTCGCCCCTATGATGTCGGCGAAGGTTTTAACTGGTTTCTGGCCGTACTGTCTAGCAGAAACGGCCAGAATGTCCTTGGGGTCAAACCTCGCAAGAAACTTTGTTGCAACCTTTATCCTCTCGTCTGTCTTCTTTATATCCAGCACGTAGAGTCCGTCGCTGCGGACCTTGAAGATGAACCTCTTCATATCCTTGCTCTTCTGCTGGGTGCCTATGTGAACCCCTGAGGTCAAATAGAGATCCTCCGGGACCAGCAGCGTTCCTTCCGCTTCCGCCTCATCCGGCATTTCTCTCCACCAGCCTGCAACTAACTAGTTGGGTTGGGGGGGCTTATACAGGAAGGATTATAAAAAATTACCCGTCGGTGATTGCTATGATCTCACTCCTCCTCCCTGCTGAAAAAGTACTCGTTCATGGAGCCTGATCTGAACCCCTCCAGGTCCAGGGTTACGTAATCTATCCCAAGTCTCTTCAGCCTCTCAATGAGCTCCCTGTCACCTATCATTTTTATTTCCTCCCCCAGGGGAACCTCTATTCTCAGTATGAAGACCCTCTTCATACCCCCTTGGGGAAGGGGTCCTTCAAAGGAGTGGAGTCTGGCCCGCACCTGGCTGAACCCCTTTTCTTTAAGCATTCTCTCCGCTTCACGGACTATGTGGAGTGTGGTTGAGTTGATAGGGGTGCCGTAGGCTATTCTGGAGGCCAGGCAGGGGGAGGAAGGTTTTTCGGATATGGGAAGGGAGAGGTAACTGGCTACATCTCTTATCATCCTCTTCCCCCATCCCAACTCCACATAGGGGTGAATTACTTTGAACTCCTCCGCCGCCTTAAGCCCGGGCCGGTAGTCCTTCAGGTCGTCCACGTTCACACCGTCCACAATGGTCTCAATACCCCTCTCTTTAAGGACCTCTTTGGCTCTCTCAAGTTCCCCTCGCCTGCAGTAATAGCATCTATCTGGGAGGTTCTTGAGGAATGCCTCCTCCAGAATCTCATCTTCAATGAGGATAAGTTCAAACCCGAGTGAAGAGGCAAAACCCCTCATCTCCTTCAGGTTCTCCACCTCTGGGAAGAGTGGGTTCAGAATGAGAAAGGCCACACCACCATCGCCAAAGGCCATGTGAAGAAGTTTAAGGAGAAGGGAAGAATCTACACCTCCCGAGTATGCCACTGCGTAATCCTTTCCATCAAGCCTTTTTTTCAGGTGTTCAACCATTCTACTGACCTCTTCTCCCAGGCCCTTTTCCATCATGGGTGGGGGAGAGGGAGATATCATGATTTATACTTTGCTGAAGGGCTAGGAGGCCTGGCTGAGGTCAAGGAGAAACTCGTCCCACGCAGTGTCCTGTGCCAGAAGACACTCCTCGTAGGAATCCCTGTACTCATTTCTTCTGAAGGGAAGCCATATTGATATGCCGTGTGCATCAGGGTGCTCTCCCTTAGAGGGATCGGTGCCGTGCCTCACCTCCATCACCGTTGCATCCACCAGGCTCTTTATATTTTTCAGAATAACTCCCTCATCAAGTTTCGGAAAGGCGCCGCTTTTCTCTATCTGGATCGCAAAATCCTTCAGGTCATAGTTGGTGAATGTTGCCAGGCCCAGCCAATCCATCTGACCGCTGAAGGACTGGGTGTTGTATTCAGGGGGAAGTTGAGGGCTTCCAATGACCCCATTTATGAGGACGCTCCTGTACACCTCCCCTCTAATCCCCCTTAGGTAATCAAGCATCACCTGGGCCAGCTGATCAACAGCCTCAACGAGTGCCGGTATTAGGGTTAGGTTTATGGCTGCCACAACGTCTGAGGTGTAATCCCGATATACGTAGAACTCCGGAGCGGTCCAGGGACCATAGGGCTGAAACGAATCCGCAATGTGAAGTGCAAACTCTTCCCCCGTCATGTTCGGGCTCTCTTTTAGGGCGGAGAAGATCTTGTCAAAGGGGTAGTTCCCTATGAGGTACTCATCACCGTGTGTCTCAGAACCCCAGGAGAATGTCTGTGAGCCGACGAAGAAGTCCACGTAGGGCTGAATTGCGTACAGGAACTCTATAGTGGACATGATACAGGCGTAGGTGAGAAGAACGTCTATTTTCCTTCCGGTTCTCTCATAGAATGTCTGAAGTGCCTCTCTAACCTCCCTGTCTGAGAGGAAATCTGAGGAGGTATCGTCCCAGCAGATCCCCCTCCAGCCGCCACCGTGGTCGTTTAACACTAGGGCGATCCTCTGTGCGGGGTATTTCTGGTAGGCCCAGAGGAGGAACTGTTCAAGCACCCTCTCATCCCCCATGTTCACCTCCTCCCCCCAGGTTTCGTTAACTATATTCGCGGGATACTCCTCCACATCCCCGGGGAGAACATGTTGAATTACAGTATCGTTGGGGCCATCCCCGTCGTAAAGAACTATGTGCTGGGAGAGGGGTGTTGAGCCCACCTTCATAAGGGAGTGTAGGTCCGCCTCCCACTCACCGATGGAATCAAGGTTGTTGTCCATGGCCACATAATGAACAGTGAGCCAGATGGGTCTGGCTCACTGTTCATTATGTGGCCATGGACAACAACCTTGATTCCATCGGTGAG
>JAGHBW010000098.1 GCA_021160765.1 Thermoplasmata archaeon | reverse complement strand
TTTTTCGGGGAGAGCAGACTGGTCAGGATATATATGACGGCGTATTATATCCGCGATGTCTGCAGGGAGCAGGGGATTGGACTGGACGGGGACGAGTATCTCCTGGATATATTTGAGGATTAAACCCTCTCAGCAATGGCCCTTGCCATGTCCAGGGTTGAGGAGTCTCCGCCCATGTCGTAGGTCCTTACTTTGCCCTCTTTTATCACCTCAGCCACTGCGTTTTCTATCCTCTGGGCCATCTCCTTTTCTCCAAGGTACTCAAGCATTAGCTTTGAGGCCAATATCATTGCTGTTGGGTTTACCTTGTACTTCCCAGCGTATTTTGGAGCGGAGCCATGGGTTGGTTCAAAGAGGCCATAGGTGTCCCCAAGATTGGCTGATGAGGCAAACCCAAGCCCTCCAACGAGCTGGGCTGCTAAATCCGATATTATGTCGCCGAAGAGGTTGGACATCACCAGAACCTCATATCTCTCTGGATTCTTGACCAGCCACATGGCCATCGCATCAACATTAGCCTCCTCCAGCTCTATGTGGGGGAACTCTTTCTCATGTATCTCTCTGGCCACACGCACCATAAGACCTGATGTCTCCCTTAAAACGTTGGGTTTCTCAACAACGGTTACCTTCTTTCTCCCACTCTCCTCAGCGTACTTAAACGCCTTCCTGATGATCCTCTCCGCCCCCCTCCTTGTTATAATCCTCAGGGATATTGCCATATCCTCTGAAGAGATCTCTTTAAACGCCTCCATCTTGGGGTGCAGTTTTTCCAGAAGAGTCCTCAACTCCCCGGGGACCGGGTGGAACTCAACCCCGGAATAAAGACCCTCTGTGTTCTCCCTGAAGACCACAACATCTATGTCGTCGCGGTAGTTTAGGGGATTTCCTGGAAAAGCCCTGCAGGGTCTCATGTTGGCATAAAGCTGGAAGAGCTGCCTTATGGCCACTATTGGACTGTAATATACGTATCCTTTACCTTGCAACTCGGGGGCCAGCTCCTTAGCCGCCTCATCTTTGGGTTTTGAGGTAATGGCCCCAAATAGGCATGCGTCCGTCTCCCTAAGAAGTTTGATTGTTCTCTCAGGGAGGGGATTTCCCTCCTTTTTCCAGAACTCCCATCCCACATCCCCATGCCGGTAATCCGCCTTGAATCCCACGGCATCCAGCACAATCATGGCTGCATCCATCACGTCCTTTCCAACACCATCTCCGGGAAGAACAGCGATCTTATACCTGGCCATAGAAATAACCCCCTTTTGGAGAGCAGGAGGATAAGTGCAGCGCTACCTAAAAACCTTTTCCGGGTATAAGGGATTAAACTAAAATAGTTGGTTAGGGTAGGCTACAGCATGTGCCTGGCGATCCCGGGGAAGGTTGTTGAGCTACACGAAGACGGAAGTGGGATAGTGGATTATGGAGGGGTTAGGAGGGAGGCGGACCTCTCCTTCGTGAACGCAAAAGTGGGTGACTGGGTCATAGTTCACGCCGGATTCGCCATTGAGATCCTGGATGAAGAGGAGGCGAAGAAGACCTTGGACGCCTTCGCTTTGGTCCTTGAAGGAATGGAGGAGGAGAAACTCACCCGGAGGGGTTGAACTGCACGAGTTCTCCGTTGCAACCGGTGTATTCCACGCTGTGAAAGAAAAGCTGGGCGAGATTAAGGGGGTAAGGAAGCTCAAGGAGGTAAGGGTGCTTGTGGGGGAACTTACATTTCTCAACCCCGAGCAACTTAAATTCGCCTGGGGGGTGCTGACAGAGCAGGATCCCCTGATGAGAGGTTCTGAAATGGTAATTGAAAGGGTAAAGCCGGAGGGAAAATGTCCCAACTGTGGATGGAATGGCCCCCTTGAAACGGAGGAGGATCCATCGTACCATTTCGTCACCCCAATATTCTCATGCCCCTCCTGCGGGGGTGAGATTGAGATAACAAGAGGCCTTGAGATGACGGTCAAGAATATAGTTGTGGACGTTGATGAGGGGGGTGGGGAGGGTGGATAAGGGAGAGTTCAACGCCTTCCGCTTCAGGGACAGGGAGAGCGCAAAGCGCCTCCTTGACGCTATAAAAAGACTGAAGGTTGAACTGAGGGTTATGCACGTCTGCGGTACGCACCAGGATACCCTGGTGCGCTATGGACTTGAACAACTTCTTCTGGATGTTGGGGTGGAGGTCAGGCAGGGTCCTGGATGTCCCGTATGTGTTACCACAACCCGGGAGATAGAGGAGGCACTTGCCCTGGCGAGAGCAGGGGTCACAATCCTGACCTTCGGCGACATGATCAAGGTGCCAGCAGAGAGCGGATCGCTGCGAAGTGTCAAAACTGAAGGGGCTGATGTCAGGGTGGTATATTCATCCATAGATGCACTCAAAATGGCGAAAAAAGAGAGTGAGAAGAGATTTGTTTACCTCGGAATTGGATTTGAGACCACTGCTCCTTCTACTGCCGCCCTCCTTCTAAAAGACTCCCCTCCCAACCTGAGCATCCTCTCATACCACAGGGTTGTCCCGCCGGCCTTGAGGGCCATTCTGGAAATGGGGGAAGTGAAGCTGGACGGCTTCATTGAACCAGGACACGTCTCGGTGATCATAGGGGAGGAACCGTACAGGTTCATAACAGAGGAGTACCGCATACCACAGGTTATAGCAGGGTTTGAGCCGCTTGACCTCCTCATGGCCGCCTACTTACTGGCTAAAATGAAGAAGGAAGGCAAGCCCAGGCTTATTAACGAGTACAGGAGGGCGGTTAGGCCAGAGGGGAACCGCCTTGCTCTTCAGGCCATGGAAAGGGTATTCTACCCGGTGGACAGAGAGTGGAGAGGTTTTCCCACGATCCCCTCCTCAGCCCTTGAGGTCAGAGAGGAGTTCTCAAACAAGAACGCTAGGATCGTTTATGAGGACCTTCTGAGAGAGGTGTGGAAGAGGACCTTCAGGGAGCCTCCCGGGTGCAGATGCCCTGAGGTTCTCCGCGGGCTGATAAGAAGTGAGGAATGCCCGCTATTCGGAAAGGCCTGCACGCCGGAGAACCCAATAGGGCCCTGCATGGTATCCGCCGAGGGGAGCTGCAACATTCTCTACCGCTATGGAAAGGTTTTTCGGAGGAGATGAAGAGGCACGAGGGTACTTCCGGACACCCCTCTCCCCCCTTTAGCTTAAATAACCCCCGGGGAGATGCACTCTCGTCGGTGTTCCCGTTGGCACCGGCATGGAAAAAAGACGCAACGGAGGTAGATAGAATGGCTGAAAACGAGTTGATGGGTTTTGCTCGTCTGAGCAAGAATGGTGGGGCTGTGAAGTTGAACATTTCCGCTGAGGCCTTCTCAAAGGCCCAGAGGTATCAGTCCAGGGATGGAAGAGAGTTTGTCTCCATGATCATAAACCTGGATAGACTCTCTCAGCTTGTAAGCGGAGAGAAAGAGGTAGTCGCTGTGGTTCAGATCAAACAGTGACATGCCATTTTTTTTTCAAAAGGCGGAGCCGGTGGGGTGCATCCCATCCCCTTTAAAACCACCCCCACCACCGGCACGCCACACTATTTTTTATTGACTTGGATATTGTGGGCCTGGATACTGCGGAGGGAGGCCCGCACCTGGTGGTGGTACGTTTTGCTTCTTTGAGCGGTTGACAAGTATTATGATTACCCCGATAACAACGATAATCAGGATGATGGCAGCCACACAGACCATCACAATGCGTGTGAAACCCTTTGTGACGGTATCCAGAACATCCTCAAGTTCCTCTGATAACGACCTGTCAAAATACACCTTCAGGGTGTAGGTTCCATTCCCGGCAACCTTTATATAGGCAACGCCACCGGGCTTGTCATACCACAACTGCCTTAAACTTCCATTCTGTGCTGTGGTGTAATCTACCATATCTCCGTTCTCATTCAGTATCCACACCTCAATGGTAGATCCCAATCCGGCTGTAGCGTTCACTTTCAACATCTTGTGCTCTGGTATCTCTACCCGATAGTAATCAACATCGGGTGGCTCTACTTTATCCTGAACACTCCCTGAGATGGTTCCCGCCCCAATTACCTCTGCGTTTTCCATGCTGTCATTTGGCTCCACATCAGCTACAACCCCGGGGACAACGGATAAAAAGAGCAAAAACACAATAAACACTGCCCACTTTTTCATAGATATCACCCCTAACAAAATGGCAGGAGTAGTATATATTGTTACTCCATTTCGCTTATTTAATGTAAGTCAAATAAAACAATAATGAGTGCGGCTGCCGGGATTCGAACCCGGGTTAGAGGCTTGGGAAGCCCCTGTCCTACCGCTGGACTACAGCCGCACCAGCGAGAGGAGAATGAAACTGTTCTCTTATATAAAATTTGATGCCCTCAGAAGGGAAAGATTAAATTTCCCCCGGGGGATTACTTCCATAGGTTTTAGCGGAGGGCTTTCTTATGGGTGTTTTCTCGTCCATATTGCAGTTTTCCTCGGGTGGGTTTTTTCAATCAACCTGGTACGATAATGTTGCAGAGGTAATCCGTCTTTCATGGTGGGTCTTCCTCTTTTTTGTATTATCTGGGGTGGCCTTTGCCCTCTTCTACGGCTTTGCTGTGAAGGTGCTGAGAAAGAGAGAGAAAAAACTATTGAAAAAAATGGGAGAGGAGGGTTTCACCCACCTCCTCAAAATCATCTCGTTCAGTTTTCTTTCAGGGTACATCTTCCTCTCCCTCTATATCCTAACTTACACCACAATCTTCACGTCCTATCCAACGATCCACCTTCTGAGGAGGTGGATATATGCCCTTCTCCTGGTATATATACTCTATCTCACGGCAAAGGCCATAACCATAACTTTGGATAGACTTTATAGGGGAAGAGTAGGGAGAGGCGAGGAGGCAAGGGTTCTTCCTGAAGCTACTCTCACAGTGGTTCACCTAATAATCAAATACCTAACCCTGCTGTTCTTCACCGTCCTGGCAGCAGTGGTTCTATTCTCTGCTCTTGGACAGTATGAAATGGTAAAAGAGGGGCTTACCTCATTTTTTATTAAAAACGCAGGATACATTACATTCCTCCTAATACTTATCCTGTCTCTCCTCTTTACCTCTAAATTTGTCAGAGCGGTCACAAGGGACATGAAGAGAGGAACTGGGACACTCTCCGATCAGATGGTTGAAACTGTGGGAAAAAGCATCTCTTTCCTAATATACTTCGTTGTTGGCCTTATTCTCGTCTTCACGCTACTCAGTATGGCCCACATGCAGGAGGTCGGCTCCACCCTGGTTATTATATTTTCCACTATGGTTGGCCTAATCGTTGCAATGGCAGCAACAGGATCTATTGGTAATATTCTTTCAGGGCTTGTTCTTCAGTCCACTAAGCCTTATGAAATAGGCGATAGGGCCAAAGTGGCAAGGGACCTGCTGGGTGATATTGAAAGCACCTCTCTCTTCTTCACAAGGATTCGCACTCTGAACAATGAGGTGGTCACCGTTCCCAACAACTATGTACTATCAGATGAGATAGTCAACTACAGTCGCTCTAAGGTCGTCGGGATTGAGATTCGGCTTTCTATAGGATATGACGTCTCCCCAAAGGTTGTCCGAAAACTCCTGAAAGAAGCCGCCCTCTCCACCCAAGGCGTCCTCTCAAAACCAAAACCCCAGGCACTTGCTGAGAATTTTCAGGACCACGCGATATCCTATCTCCTTCGGGCCTTCACAGACCTTCCTAAAAGCATCCCATATATTCGCTCAAAGATTATAGAGAACGTGTATGACTCCTTCTACTCAAGAGGTATTGAAATACTCTCCCCGGGCTACTTTGTTAAAAGGGAGGGTGTTTTTCCCAGCAAAGATGAAATAATAGCAACCTACAACAGAGGCAGAGAGCTGGGGGTGGAAGAGGCTGCTGGGGAGGCTTTAAAAGCTCTTCAGTGATTTAACCCCATCAGCATTTCCTCTATCTTTTTTATCATGTATTGGTTGGAATAACCCTGGAAGTATCTCATGGCCTCCAGCAATACCTCCCGGGCTTTGTCCTCTTTCCCCTCCATTATAAAAAGTTCTCCCAATGTTGTAAGTGCCAAGGCTTTCTCGTAAAAAAAGCCCTTTTCATCAAAGCCGTTGCAAGCCTCTATCAATATGTCCTCCGCTTTCCGCAGAATCTCCTCTCTTTTTTCACCTTCAAGCTTCTCTCCAGTAGATAACAGAAGTAGAGCTTTCCCATATTTCACGTCAGGGGAGCTCTCTACATCAAACCCAGGAAGATAAGATTCCATTTCCTTTAAATGCTTTAAAAATTCACGCTCTTCACCCAGCCTGGCCAGAACCTCAAGGTGGGTAACATATGGCCAGGCCATTTTGAAGCCGTAATGTTTGGATAGCTCAACAGCCTTTTTTGAGGCCTCAAACGCCTCTTTAAATTTCCCCTCACGAAGATATGAGTCAGCTATGTTGTTATGAACGCGGATCTCATCATAAATGTTCCCCTGAGCTTCTATAATCCTAAGCCCGTTTAGATAATACTCCCTAGCCTTGCTCATCTCTCCTTTATAACTGAACAGGTTTCCTATGTCTAAGTAAAGCTTCATGACGTAGTTAACCTGTCGGTCAGTTTTGGCTCTTTTTAATGAACTGGAGTACATTTTCAAAGACTCCTCAAGTTTCCCTAACCTCCAGAACACATACCCCATATTTCTGTAAAATCTAGAGGCCTCCTCAGGGTACTTGAAAATCGTTTTCTCTTTCAATAGCCCCGCCTAAAACCTTCTTTGCATCGTTTAATTCTCCCTTTAAGATAAGTAGTTCACCCAGCCTATGCCTAGTCTTCAGCCAATATTGCCTGAACTCGCTTTTTCTCTTTCCAAGGAAAGTCTCTATTTCCGTGAGGTATCTTTCTACCCCACCGATATCGCCCATTTCAATCAAAATAGTGATTATATTCATCAATGTATTCAGGTACTCCTCTGGTTTCTCCTCCTTCATATCCCTGTATATTGCAAGGGCCTTCTCGTAGTAGTCTACTGCATCTGCAGGGTTCTTTTTTAGGATGGCATTCGCTGCCATTGTATAATATCTAGCGGCCATTGGGAAATTTTCACCGTTGAAGTAATGAATTGCTATCGTATTATAAAATGTTGGGCGGTTTCTATAGAGTTCTTCCATTACCCCTGCAATTTTATTATGTAAATATCGCCTTCTGCTCAAGGAGAGGTTCTGATATATAAACTCCTGAATGATTGAATTTTTGAAGCGATAGTAAACTCCCTCATCTCCTTTCCCTTCCTCCAGAAAATGTGTTATCTGAAGCTCTTCAAGTGCATCCAGAAGTCTCTCTCCTTCAAGTTCCACAACTCTTTGAAGGAGATCAATTCCAGCCTCCAGCCCAATAACAGCAGCAGTCCTGACGAGTCTTCGGGCATCATCGGTTAAGCTGTCATATCTTCGTGCAATAAGATCAGAGAGTGTTGAGGGGATTTCTGCTCTTTTTATTTTTTCCATCACATCCTTATCAACAACTCCAGGAAATAAAATTCCCTGGCTTATGAGAGAGAAAAGAATCTCCTCAACGAAAAATGGGTTTCCCCCACTGTTTTTATAGATCTCTTCAAGTAATCCCTCGGGGAGTTTATTTACCTCCAGTTGATCTTTCAAGATCTCCTCAACTGATCTTTTGTCAAGATGACCCAACACTATCTTCTCCGTAATTCTTTCCCTCCCAAGCGATTTCAATGTCTCCATGAGTGCCTTTGTCTTCTCTCTGTCTAAATAGAGATCCTCTGGCCTGTAGGCAGCTATAAGTAGTATTCTCTTCTCCTCTATTCTAGTAGAAAGATATTTGATGAGGTTGAGGGAGGCTCTGTCTATCCAGTGTACATCATCTATGAAAATAAGGACGGGCCCTCTCTTCTCCAGATCAAATACGAATTCAACCCTTCTCTCCGGTGTGGGCTCTTCCAACTCTGCGCTCTCTCCCCCCTCTTCTAACATAAGCGGAAGTAGGGAGAGCGGAACAGGCTCTGGCGCCTCCTCCTCGGATTCCGCAGTTTCTGGATAGGCTGTTGCCCCCTCCCCCTCCATACCCTTTACTATCTCGCGATAACGAAAATATAGCTCTTTAAAAGGGAGGTATGGATCAATCGCTTCAAAATAGACGCACCTTGTTGATAACTGATAAAATTGATCAGCCTCCGGGAGCTTGCTAACCTCCTCAACAAATCGGGTCTTTCCAATTCCCGCCTCTCCCTCTACCAGAACCACTCTACCCCTTCCTTCTGCGACCTCGTTTAATATGGCTCGGAACCGTTCTCTCTCTCGTTCCCTTCCGGAGAACTTGCTCTTCTTCCTTACCACCAACGCTGTCATGGAACTACCTGCTAACTGTTTTTCTCCGGTGGTTATATTTACGGGAACCCCTTATTAATTTTTCCGCACAATTCGTTAAAATTCACACCAATTGATATTATTGAAAAGGCGCCATCCTATTAGGCCATTCGGGAAAAGACTTTCTCTCTGCACCTTTCCCTAAGTTTTTGGTTGACATTCCTTACCTGGCCCTTACCTCAGTCAAAATATATTCTCCCACCCCCTCTAAAGTATAATATATCTTTACGGCTATAGGGATATCCCCCCTTGGAGGTATTCCTTCTTTAAGAGGCCCAGTATTGCGGGCTCTTATCACCTATTAGAATCCAGTAGAATGGAGGCTGTGGAGATGAGTATATACGAACCCCCAGAGGACCTGCCCGAACCTGAGCTTACGGAGAACGCTTTAGTAGTCCTTAGGAAGAGATATCTGCAGAAGGACCCAGACGGAAATGTTGTGGAAAGTCCAAAGCAAATGTTCTGGAGGGTGGCGAAGGTCATAGCAGAGGCGGATAAAAACTATGACGAAGAGGCAGACGTGGACGCAGTGGCTAGAGAATTCTATATGATGATGGTGAAGAAGGATTTTATTCCTAATTCCCCCACCCTTATGAATGCTGGAACCCCTCTAGGACAGCTTTCTGCGTGTTTTGTTCTTCCTATTGAAGATAGTATGGAAGGGATATTTGAGACCCTGAAGAACACAGCGAAGATCCATCAATCTGGGGGCGGCACAGGTTTCTCATTCTCAAGGATAAGACCTAAAGGAGATCTAGTGAGAAGCACCATGGGTGTTGCATCAGGTCCAGTTTCTTTTATAAAAGTTTACGACGCTGCTACAGAAGCAGTGAAGCAGGGAGGGAGGCGAAGGGGTGCCAACATGGGAATTCTCAGGGTGGACCATCCAGACATTCTAGAGTTTATAACATGTAAGGATAAGGAGGGAGAAATCAAGAACTTTAACCTATCAGTGGCTATAACTGATCGCTTCATGGAGGCGTACAAAAAAGATGAGGAATACCCATTGATCAACCCCAGAACTGGAAAGGAGGTGGGGAAGCTAAGAGCTAGAGAGGTTTTTGATCTCATAGCTAAAATGGCCCATAAAAATGGGGAACCTGGGGTAATATTTATTGACACTATTAACAAGTACAATCCAACTCCACACGTGGGGGAGATAGAATCCACAAACCCCTGTGGAGAACAACCCCTACTCCCCTATGAGTCATGCAATCTGGGTTCTATAAACCTCTCTAATTTTGTTTCTAATGGGGAAATTGATTATGAGAGGCTTAAAGATACAGTATGGAAAGCTATACACTTTTTAGACAACGTAATTGATGTGAACAACTTCCCGTTGAAGGAAATAGGGGATATGACACGGGCCCTCCGGAAGATTGGGCTGGGTGTAATGGGATGGGCGGACCTACTCTTCAAACTTGGAATTCCTTACGATTCTGAGGAGGCAGTAAAACTAGCAGATAAGGTAATGGGGTTCATTCAAAGCGAGGCAAAAAATGCCTCCAGGAAACTGGCAGAGGAGAGAGGGCCCTTCCCAAAGTTTAAGGGGAGCACGTATGATAAAAAGGGTGAGCCACCAATAAGAAATGCAACAGTTACCACCATCGCCCCCACAGGAACGATATCTATAATCGCAGGATGTAGCAGCAGTATAGAGCCCGTTTTTGCTCTTGCATTTGAGAGGCATGTTCTCGATCAGGATCGGCTTCTTGAGGTGCATCCTATTTTTAAAGAAGCACTAGAAAAAAGGGGCATTTACTCCGAGGAGCTCATACAGAAAATTCTGGAGGAGGGTACTATCCAGAAATTTTCGGAGATTCCAGAGGATATAAAAAGGGTCTTCGTGACCTCTTTGGACATTGCACCAGAATGGCATGTAATGATGCAAGCAACATTTCCGCAACACGTGGATAATGCTGTTTCAAAAACAATAAATTTCCCAAATAGTGCTACAGTAGAGGACATAAAAAAGTCCTATCTTATGGCTTATGACCTTGAGTGTAAGGGCCTTACAGTGTATAGAGATGGTAGCAGAGAGGAACAGGTTCTCAACAGGTTGAAAAGTTTGAAGGAAAAGGAGGAGAGAAAGAAAACAGGAAAATACATCAAACCCAGACCCAGACCTGCAGTTATGCAGGGGATGACAGGGAAGATAAAAGTTGGCTGTGGAAACCTCTACATAACAATAAACTATGATGAGGAAGGTCCTTTTGAAATATTTTCCAGTCTAGGCAAGGCGGGAGGGTGCGCAGCCGCACAGATAGAGGCCATATCACGCCTTGTCTCTCTAGCCCTAAGGTCAGGAATAGATCCATTCCAGATAGTCAAACAACTGAAGGGAATACGTTGTCCCAATCCCATAAAGATAGGGCCCGGGCAGGGAGAGATACTTTCCTGTCCTGATGCCATTGGAAAGGCTCTGGAGAGGTTCATGATGGGAAAGCCCATAAGTTTCCAGGAGGAGGTTTTGGGATTCACCCTTGACCGCTTTACTCCTGTAGAAAATGGTGGGACGGAGGAGGAAGTAGAAGAAGACAATGACCCCAACAATCACACCATGATGATTCCCAAGGTGGGGGAGATAAAGGAGGAGATGGAACATGTGGGCGTTTGCCCGGAGTGTGGTAGCCCCCTCATATATGAGTCGGGATGTGAGAAATGTCCCAACTGTTTCTACTCCAAATGTGACTGATTACTTTGTTGGGTCCCAGGATAGGAACTCATCCCCGGGAAGAATGACTATCCCATCAATGGAGGGGGTTTCGTCAAGGAGGCCGTACCAGTACACCACCATTCCACTACCGAAAAGCTCAAGGTAAGGTTTAAGCTGCTTTGCAAGGTTTCTGCGCAGTTCGTGTGTATCGCCGAAGGTCCCTTTTGATTCAATCCAATGTATCTCCTCCCCACGATACTGGACGGGGGTTTTCAGGAGGAAATCGGGGGTCTTTTTACCATCCCCCTTAAGGTCGTTCTCCGTCAGAAATTCTATTCCATATTTTTCCAACCATTCCTTTATCCTAGCCTCACCCAGATATCCTCTTCTTCTCTGTACGTTGTTCCCCTGGGGGGAGTAAAGAGGATCGTTCTCTAAAATCTCAATAATCTCGTCCTTCAGGCTGCCCTCGGCGATTTTGTCCGGATTCCTCAGCATGTCGTTGTATTCCCTTTTGCTTAAACCCGCCTCTGTGAGAATGAGGCTTCCCATGACAACCGGCGGAAGGTTATACTCCTTAGCAAGATTAACGATACGCTCTCCCTTAGACCATCTTCCAGCTAGTTCTCTAATCTTCGCTTTAGCCCTGTGAAAGTTTCTCTGAGTGTTTCGTATAACCTTCTGAGTGTATATTACAAGGACAGTTTCCCAGTCCATTGAATACTTCTTCGCAACCCTGTCAATGTCTTCATAGCTTCTAAGCTCCCTTACTATTCTCTCGTATTCTTTCTTCCTCATACTTCATTCCTCATTGTCCGTGCTGTCCGGGTCCAGATTTGGGAAACCAGCCCTTCTGGCCCTTGAAACAATTCGCTCCCAATGTGAACCATGCCAATATACTTTTCCACAGCCGGGACATATATAAAAATCATCATATCGTTCAAGAGAGCTTTTGGGTACCTGTGATGTGAGATCCTCCCTCTTTACTTCCTTAAGGATAGTATTACAAATGGGGCAGCGGGTAGGGGGATCATAACTAGACAAACCAAAAGCCTCTATCACCTCACCCAACTGTTCCTCCAGTTCCATACTTGCAAGAAGTAATGAATGTGGAAAGGCCTTTCTGTGGAGATCTCTGTCTCGCGTTAGAAGAATTCTCCCCTCACTCAAGGTCCGTTTCAGAAGGTCCTCATCAGAGGACCTCTTTGAATATTCAACGTCAAATCCAAAAATCCTAAGCCATCTAGCAAGTTTGCCCAGCATAGCATCAGCGATGAAACGAGGGGGTGTTTTGCCATCCATACAACTATCATGATCTCCATTATTCATAATATGCTTACACCATCTCTCCTATCCTCCTATATATACGTTTCCCCTCCAATCCCAAATCCTGTGAATCTTTTTCCGGCTCATCCCCAACCCCGTAATAAAAAACTTAAATATACATACATGTACATGCGTGTACATGGATATATAAAGAAGGTGGTTGACATGAACCCATTAACAACATCAAAACTCCTGTCAGATCCTCAATTGATTAAGATATTGGCAGCAACCTCTAGAGCCCCAAAGACTGTCCAAGAGCTAAGTGACATGTTTGGCATTCCTATAGCAGGATGCTATAGAAAGATCAAGGAACTGGAGAACGAGGGCCTTGTGGAAAAAGTGGATAAGATCCTCACCCCCCGGGGAAAGAGAGTGGCAAGGTTCCGTTCCGTGCTTAGAGGGGCATACATTCAATTCTTTAACAACGAACTGAAGATAACCCTGGAGTTCACGGGCACCCGCGGGGGTATAATGACACAGTCTTGGGATCCTCTTGAGGAGAGTTAGCCATTTCTCTCCCTCTTAGGGGGCTTCCAGCCCCCACACATTCACCGACTTATTTTGTTATTTGTAGAATATTCATTATATACTAGGATCTTTTCTCCTCTCCATAGGCTATTCTTTTCGCCATGACGATGTGGGATGGAAGGGTGATATTTTGATGTATGAACAAAAAACTTTAAATACTCTTCCAC
>JAGHBW010000163.1 GCA_021160765.1 Thermoplasmata archaeon | reverse complement strand
TGAAAATACTGCATCTCCTTTCCCTGCACCCTCTCTGCGTATGTCTGATAAAAAGAGCTATAGGAATATCGGATTCAAAACTGTCTTATCATCTATCTGTTCTAAAGGAGACCGGACTGATAGATGGAAGACGGAGAAAAAACTGGATAATCTACAGCATCACGGATAAAGGGTTGGAATGTATAAAGAAATGATTACAGTTCCTCGAACTCAGCTCCGCAGAGGGGGCACTTCATTTTTTCCTCTTGGACCTCCTCTCTTTCTGCACTTTGAGGGTCTTCTTAGGCTTCACAGATCCCTTTATGGGAGCAACAAGCTCCAAGAATCTTCCCATTTGTGATCAGAGATTTGGGTTTTCCACTTTGCCCATGAACAGAATCTGACCAGTTTCTTTATGTTCAATGATGAATATGAAGGGGTGGTCAGCCTTGAACAGAATTGGTGATGGGTGGGACACCGAGCCGCCTTCGTATCTCAATACAACAGCGGTTGCAGCAGCAGCCTCCGTTCCCTTCTCGTTTACCTCTATGAAGGATTTGTGTATCACCTCTCCGATGTAAAGCTCCTCCTCTCTGGTTATTCCAGAGAAGTTGGCCCTATCGCTGAAGGCTGTAGGCATCCCCATATCCGAAAGCTCCCTGCTCAGCTCGTATCTCTTTTCAAATTTGAATTTGGGCATGTAGAGGTCAACATATCTCCCCTCAATCTTTTTCTTCAGGCTCCTGAAGTAGTCTTCGTCAATCCTGTCCTGAAGATCTGTGATGTTGTTCTCCTTCGGCAGGATTATGTACATGGAAAGCTCCTGGTCCTTGTAAGGGAGCTGAACCATCTGTACCTCTTTTGTTTCAGCGTAGTTGATCTTCTTTGACTCATCGCACATGTGCATCATCTCCACCGTGACCTCTCCCCCATTTGATTTATGGAAGGTCATGTTCTCCGTTGCCTCCTCATCAAACTGGTAGAGCCAGTCCGCTTTGAAGTATATTGCATTGGTCAGAATGAGGAAAGTATCCGGGTTTATGTCCTCAGGTTTCACCAGGTTTTTTATTTTGCTGTTGGTGTTCTCCTCAACCCAGCTGTTTATCCTATCCGCAGAGCCTGTGGGATCCCCGGCGAAGTCCAGCTCCTCCCCGTGGGCCAGGTAATACTGCTCAATGACCTCTTTATAATCGTCGTTTATCTCCCTTCCCTTCATGAGCCAGTAGGCATTTGGTGCGTGAAGTACATAGGAGCGGTCCCCTCTGTTCAGCGACATAAGCACTGCTCTAACCATCTCCCACCTCTCCTGATCATCTGTGGGGAGTTTCAGAAGGCTGATTATCTCCTCAGCTGTTCTCCCCCCTGCCCCCTCGTACGCCATCGCCAGTGCAATTGAGATGCTGAAAGGGGAGAAGAATACGTTCTCATCTCCATTTACCAGTTCCCTGTACATATCAAAGGCGAACTCGTTGCTGCAGTTCACAAAATCGTTCGTTCCGCCTGCGATAAATGAATATGCAGGCGGAAGCCTCTCCTCCCCGCCGTTGAAGAAGCGGAGAAATCCGCCGATGAGGGCGATCAGGAGGACAACACCGATGAGTGTGAGGATTCTTCTTCTCAAAATGATCCCTCCAGGTTTCAAATCGGAGTGGGTGTTTAAAAACTTTTTCTACCGTTTACTGTATACCACGTACTCCGCGGTGAAGTAAAGTACGTTCAGAACGCCCACAATGAGGGCTATGATCAGTATCTTCCACACCACTACCCTGAACTGGTACTCACCCCAGTACTGTTCTATGTAGGGCTTACCACCGAAGAGGGCCAGGAGCCAGAGGAGTGAGACGCAGACATAGGCGATGTTGAGAATATACCTCTGTAGTGACCCTCTCTCATACCTGACCTGCACCTGGCTTATGATAATCAACACAACACCGATAACCAGAATCCACTTCATGATCTCAATGAACCTGCTCTTTGAGAGTTCGGGGTAGTTCACCATCGCAGCCAGTATTGCATACGTGGGTATTATAATGTAAACGAAGAGGGCGAAGAGAGCCTTTCTGGAAGGGTGGAACTCCATCAGACCACCCCCTTTACAACTTCAAAGCCCCACCTGCCCTCTTTACTGCAGGTGAAGTTGATCTCAAGGATCACCGCCTCCCGGTAATAGAGGACAAGTTTCCCGATAAACGGCACACCAGAGGTTGTATTCAGCATGAAGGAGAAGTCAAAGTTGAGTCCCTCAACGTTCTCCCACACCTTCGGCAGCACCTCCTTCACCGTTCTGACATCGGAGGCCAGACGGAGCATATCCCCAACGGTGAGGTTCATCAACCACTCTACAAGCTTCTCTTTAAGTGACTCCCAGCTGTAGGTCAGCCTCTCATCCACAACGAACCTGGAGAGGCCCCACATATACTTCGCTTCAATGAAGACATCCAGATAAAAGGTTGTATCCTGAAGAAGCAGTTGAAGTGCGTCGTGGAGATCCAGGTTAACCGGTATGACCACATCGTAGGTTTTAACGCTTCCAGCAGGTATCCTTATCCCCTCCTTGTGGTACTTCATAAGGACCTTCGAGGAGCTGTCCCTGAGCTCCCCGTCTATCACCACCCCGTATATGTCGTAGAAACCCCTGTTAACCACAGTGAAGTTGGTGACAAGAGATACCCCACCCTCATCAAACCTCAGCCTTATGTCCTTCTCCTCCGGGATGTAAACCCTGATCGCTCCTGATGTCAGCGTGTAGAGGTTGGCGAAGGCCAGGGCTGCCAGGATCAGGTTCGCCGCTATCACAAGCACCCTGAAGATAGCGAGTCCTCTCCTGGAGAGCACTGCTATCACCCCCTGAATTAAATATTTCTTTTTTCAGCTATTTAACTCTTCCTTAAATATGCAGAACACGGGGATCATGTGATGGGGCTTCAGCCTCATCTTGGCGAGCCTCAGTCCAGGAACGCCCATGTCGCCCTCCCTGTTGATGAAGGTGCTCCTTCCAGAAGCATCACCTTCTGGCGAACCTCCTCACCTGGCCATTGTGACCTTAACATCATCCACCAGGGCGTGAGGTGAGAAGACGGCGTTTGCCTCACCCCACCAGTGTACGGGCACAACCTCCCTTGAAAGCTCCACAACGTTCATGAGCAGATGAAGCATGTTCTCGCTTATCCTCACCCCGCCCCACGCCTCCTTTATCTCCCCATCCTCAACAAGAAATATCCCGTCCCGGGGGATCGTTGAGAAGTCCCCCCCCCTCCTATCCTGATATCTGGTGTACCATGTGTTGGCGATGTAGAGGCCCCTCTTCACATCCCCCAGTATCTCCTCCCAGGACCTATTTCCGGGGGAGAGCCTTGTCTGCCACCCCTCCGGGAGAAGAGAGCTCATTTTCTCCCCCCCAGAGGCGTTCCCTGTTGTCTCCGTTGAGAACTTCACCGCCGTTGAATGTGTGTGGAGGTAGCTCCTCAGGACTCCCTTCTCTATGAGCACCTTTCTCCTGGCC
>JAGHBW010000191.1 GCA_021160765.1 Thermoplasmata archaeon | reverse complement strand
GAATAAGGTTGTTCTCTGCCCCTGCTACGAAGGGGACGGGGAGATGTGATCCGTCCTGCAAGAGCGGGGGTACAGGACGCCCCATGGGTTCCGGCGGGACCTTACGATGTGTCATCAGGGAATGACCGGCGGCCAACCCGGGTGTCCCACAGACCCCCGGTGGGGTCAATCCCCTTGAGGAGCCGCTGGGCGTCTATGAGGGGGCGATGTTAACACCGGGGGACATTACTCTCCCACTATTTTCACAATAATGGTTCTCTGCCTTGGTCTTGTGTCCAGTTCTACAAAAGCTATCTGCTGCCAAGTGCCCAAAACAGGCTTTCCTCCGGAGATTGGAAAAGAGAGGTCAGGTCCAAGAAGTGAGGCCCTGACGTGGGAGTGCCCGTTGTCATCGTGCCATTTTAGATGATGCAAATACTCTATACCCTTAGGCGCTACTCTCTCAAGCATTCTTGGAAAGTCCTTCAAAAGCCCCTCTTCATACTCTATTGCTATTATTGCCCCAGTGGCCCCGGGGACGAAGACCAGCCCAATGCCCTCTTTAACCCTTGACTCACCCACAGCCTCTTTGATCCTCTCTGTTAGATCAACAATCTCAACCTCACCACTGGTGTCAAATTTTAACCTCTTTTCATACGTCACCATAACAACACCCCCCGGGGTTTGGGTGGGTATCTTAAGCAGCAATATAAATCCTTCACTGCTTCCTCCGTGTCCTCCTTCTGCGTCCCCTCACCATTATAGTGTCTGCCGCTTTTTTGAACTCAAAGAAGGTTGGCTGTGCAGAATCAGGGAGAGAAAGAATACGATAATCGGTCTCAATAACCTTTATTCCTTCCTCTCCTAGAGCCTTCAGAAATCCTGCCTCATCCACCTCAAGGGTGGTCAGATCCGGGTAGAGTGAGAGGGTGAATATCTGCTCGGGACCCGCGATCATGAAGTATTGGGACGTCTTAAGGCAGACCTTTCCCAGCCTCTTGAGAAGGTCCCCCTCACCTCTATCCACATAGGTTATCCACCGTGCAGAGAGTACCTCCATACCAAGCTTTACAGGATCTGTTATTCCCAGTGTGGTCAGATACCCCAACTCCTCAAAGCTCTTTTTGTACTTGTTCACCACCTGTCTGGAGGTCTTGAGGAGTGCGGATATATCGCTGTCCTTCATTGTGGGGTGGGAAATAAGAGCTCTGAAGGCTTCAATACCCATATTACTCATAACTGGCCTCTCTGATGAAACCTCCATCCCGCATATCCTCTTTGGTTCCTTTTTCAGTTTACCGAATTCCCAGAAATCAGCCAAGGAGGGCCCAAGGTTGAAGAAGTTCAATATAGCGCTGTGCTGTCT
This sequence comes from Thermoplasmata archaeon, assembly GCA_021160765.1. Classification (GTDB taxonomy): domain Archaea; phylum Thermoplasmatota; class Penumbrarchaeia; order Penumbrarchaeales; family EX4484-36; genus EX4484-36. The sequence goes on along the minus strand of JAGHBW010000191.1, from coordinate 5,341 downwards.
GGGGAATACCTTCATAGACACTTTCAACTCATCCCTTCCAGACCTCTCACGTAGGAATTCCTTAAGTTTTATGTAGTCAGTGACCGCTGAGGCGTAGTCCAAGGCGAATCCCAGAACAAGAAGATGTCTCCGGGAGAGAAAAGAAAAGGAGCCGAATTGGAGTTCTTTAAGGAGGTTTCTAACATCCTCTTCTGGAAGGTCATCAATCACTGAAATATCCGCATAGATTACCACAAAAACGTCAAAGCCCATCTTAAAAAGGCAGGGTGTCCTTATTTTCTTAAAGTAGCCTCTGTTTCTCAGCCTTCTCTTTATTACAGTGTATGTAGAAAGTTTAAGTCCAAGTAACTTCGCTAGGTCCTTTTCTTTCATTAAAGGATAGCAAAGCGATACGCACAATACCTTTTTCTCCCTTATGGTTAATGGTTTTTCAATCATATTCATACTAAGTATTTAAATTGATATAAATTTTTTTCCCATTTTTGCCTATATTTCCACGGTTAAGTTCAATAAAAAGGGAGGGATCCTCAGTTGGACTCCTCCTCGCATATGCAGAGTCCCTCTTCCTTGAGAACGCAGGGGGGTCCCTCAGATGAAAGAGAGAGCATATTGCACAGTTTCGCCTCCGCCTCGTCGGAGAGATGGTGCTCCATCCCGCAGGCCGCCTTCTCCGCCTCCTCCTCTGGTATTCCCAGCTCCCTCATCAGGAAACTTTTGAGAACGTAGTGTTTCCTCAGAATCTTGTTGGCAAGCCTTCTTCCCTCATCTGTAAGGGTGACTCTGCGGTAGGGCTTGTGGATCGTGTATCCCTCCCTGGAGAGGCGCTTCACCATCTCTGTGACAGAGGGGGGAGAGACCCCCATTCTCCTTGCAATCTCTGTGGTTGTGGGAACTCCTCCATCCCTCTCAATCTTAAGTATGGTTTCCAGGTAATCCTCAACAGCGTACTTTGCGGGGCGGGGCATGCACCACTATTACCACTCAAAGGAGAAAAGCCTTTCCCCAGATTTCTTGAAAGGTATGGTGTCGCCCTCTCTCTTTTTGGAATGCTTTAACAGCAATGTTTAAATATTGATTAAAATTGTTTCAGTACTGCATATAAATATAGTGACATTCTGTCACCTTGGTGATGCCTATGAAAGAAAAAGCAAGTTTAATGCGCTTTGCGCTGTTTGCCGTTGTGGGCCTGCTTGTATTGGGGGCAATTGTACCGCTACTTTCCTCTGGGCAGGGTGTTCCAGAGGGGACGGTTGTTGTTATCGTTTATGACGCAGAGAATCAGAGTCCAATTGTTAACGCAACAGTATTTCTTGATTACACCAACGAGTTCTGGAAGACAGATAAAAACGGAATAGCCGTAATAGAGAACGTACCACTCGGGAACCACACCCTCACAGTTTATAAGGAGGGCTATCAGACGAAAATCCAGTCTTTTGTTTTGAAAGACAACGCGACAAAGGTTGCTGTACGCCTCTCACCGCTTCCCACAACAACCGTGGGATACATAAAAGGACAGGTGTTCCTGGAACAATTGATTCCCGGGCACACCGCTGGAGAGGCCATAATAGGCTTTGAATCACCAGTACACGTACCTACAGGAGAGATCATAGACGTTATGGAGACCTCAAATCCCCAGGTAGGGGAGTACATTGTTGAGGTGCCAGCGGGGACATATCATCTCTGGTGCTGGGCCTATTCCCACCACGTTAAACACTCCTCCGCCATCACAGTGGAGGCGGGCAGCGTCACCTACTACGACTTCTACCTAAATTATGTTGATATGAGCAACTCCGGCCTTGCTGGGAACATAACAGATGCGGACAACGAAGAACCGATCAACAACGCTGTTGTCATCGCTTACAATGAAGATACTGGTGAGATCCTATACACCCTCTCAGATTCTGACGGCTTTTACTTCTTCACCGGCCCTTGGGCTGGAGATTACACCGTTGTGGCCATGGCCCCTGGGTACAACCCCGGCTCCGGCACTGGAACGGTCACTTGGGGGCATGTGACTTACGTGGACATCGCCCTAAAACCCAATGGAACTGGGCAGGATGTTTGCTCAGCTCTATGGGGCTTCGTCTTCGGTGATGGAAGCCCACTTACCAATGCATGGGTCTTCGCAGATTATGGGGCAATGGTGACCACGAATCTATTCGGGGTACCTGGTCTCTATTATATTCCCTGCTTCCCCACAGATGGTCCTCATCACGCAGGCGCATGGGCACCCGGATACTATCCTGTGTTTGACACGGTGACCGTGCCCCCAGCTAGCATTATCAGGCATGACTTCTACCTGCAGAGCGGAGGAGATTACAACGGAAAAGAGAGCCTGATATTAGGTGAGGTGCTGTATACTGGAACAACCAACCCAGTAAATGGAGCAACAGTCCATCTTGACAGCTCCTCCACAGGGTTTTCCGGAACCTACACCTGCTCCTCCACCTCTAATCTCTTCTATTTTACACTTGTTTCCCCGGGGCCGGATTATCTGGTCTCTGCTGTTAAGAGTGGCTATACCTACACAGGCTTCACTGTAGACAGCGGCACCATGAATTCACCGGGCACATCATTCACCATTCCCTCCGCTTCAATAGTTCATTTGGATCTTTATATGACGAGGGGAAACGAGAACAAGACATGCCTCTGGGGATACGTTTATTATTTCTCCCTGGGTGGGAGTGTTGCCCCGGGAATCCCCATAAAGATCCTCACTCCCTTCCCAGGCCCGATGGACACCACCAACGCTGTTGGGATGTACTATTTCTCGGTCACTCCCGGGACCTATTCAGAAACTCCTCTTGTTACCTATCCCGGTGGCGTCATAAGTTACGACCACGCCACCTCCTCCTACGGTCCTGCCGTCTGGAGTGGAACAATCACCCCAGGAGAGTGCAGGCGTGTTGACTTCATTCTCAAGTACCAGTATGATCCCGATAGGAAGTTCGGAAGCATATATGGCCAGGTAATAGATCTCTCCAGTGGAAATCCAGTGGATAACTTTGAGGTGAAGGTGTATCACACCACCCCATTGACTACACTTTCAGGCGGCACTGCACCCGGAACTGGTCTCTTCCAGTTCACCGGGCTAACCCCCACATCCGTAACCTGGACCCTAGACGGATATGACACCACCTACACGTACACCGTGGACCACATAGATTACTACGTACCAGCCACCTCCACCACACCCTCCACCTCCTCCGGTTTGCCAGTGACCTTCACCCTCCCAGCCGCCCCAACCTGGTTCTACATCTACGTGAACAAGACTGAGGTCATCAACAAAACGGTCATCTGGGGCTACATCTACGACTCCTATTCCAACCCCATACCCGGCACACCCTTCTTCATTCATCCCGACTCCCTGGGTGGCGATTTCACCTACGCTGACACCTCTGGAAAATACGTGTTCTACGTTGATCCTGGCAGCTACCTGGTCACTCCAATAATCATAGGAACCGGTACAGTTGTCTATTATGATTACGGAACCTCATCCTCAGGAATGGCACCCTGGACAGGGTCAGTATCCGCCGGAGAGATACGCCAGGTGGATTTCATGATCAAGGGGTACAAGCCGCCGGAGAAGTGCTCCGCCATAGCCGGTATCGCATACCTTAACCCCTCCACACCCTTGGGCGGTGTTCATGTACAAGCATCTTCAGTTTCAGACAGCAGCTACACCTTCTGGGACTTCACAGATTCCTATGGCCTCTTCAATTTCCACCCCCTCTGCAGACATCTTAATGAGGACTGGGAGTTCATACCGCACACGCCCCACTACACCCTTGACAGAATGGAATATCACCTTTTAGGCTCATCAACTGTTATGACATCATACGGCACATCCATCACCTTCAACCTTCCCTCCGCCTCCATCATGTGGGTTGAGGTCTACTTCAACCGGACCAACATCTGCAACGGCACTGTCTTCGGTAAGATATACAAACTCTACTCCTACGCGCCCGCCGTAGGGGCTTCAGTGAGCATATACTCCACCGCTGATCCTACAACCCCCGTGGACACCACAACTACGGGGCCAGACGGACTATACACCTTCACCGTTCCAGCGGGGACTTACATCATAAAGGTGAACCTAGCAGGATACTATCCGGCCAGTGCCACAGTTGACATCTCCTGTGATGAAGAGGTTTACAAGCCTTTCTACCTCGTTCCCAGGATAGAACCTATCCCCCTGGATCCCATATGCATAAAGGTGGTTTACTCCGGAAACAACACCCCCATAATGGGCGCAACTGTTATCATAGACGGCGTTGGAAAGGGAACAACCAATGAAAGCGGGGGCATACAGTTCAAACTCTACAGCGAGGGGAACTATTCCATTAAGGTGCTACATGACGCTGCGATGAGGCCCATTACCAACATGAGAGGTGCCACTACAATTCTAGACGCTTTCATAGTCTTCGTCTCAACAGAGTCTGACAAAGAGGATGAAGAAGAGGAGTTTGTCCTTGATCCAAACCCCGACGGCACCTACCACCTGAAACCAGGAATGCACTACAAGATAGTGGTGTTGCCCACGGGTGCTCAGGAGAAACCGCAGGAGAAGGAGGAGAAGAAAGGTGAATACTCCACCGCCGCAGTGGCCGGCGTTGCCGTAGCCGCCCTGGTTGTGGGTGGCGTCGCCGGGTTTCTTCTCCGGGGCCGCCCAGGAGAGGGCTATATGGGGGAGTAAGGCCCTAATCCTCCCCCTCTATACACGGATCAGAGAGGACGAGGTGTTGAACAACGCCCTGAGGCAGAGGATACACTCCTACATAAAGGAGAAGCCCGGGGTCAATTTCAACACCATAAAGAGGGAGCTGGGCCTCAACACAGGGGCCCTTCTCTATCACCTTCAAGTGCTGAAGAGGGAGGAACTTGTCAAGGAGATAACAGATGGACCATACAAGAGGTTCTACCCAGCAGGATACCACACAGTGGAGGATGACACCATGGCTACATCAAACAGGGTTCTGAAGGCGGTGATGGAGCACCCCGGGGCAACTCAGAGAGAGCTGGCAACCATAACGGGCCTCTCCCCCCAGGCGCTCTCTTACCACCTGAGAAACCTCTACTACGACAGAAAAATAACAAAGAGTCGTAAAGGGAAGGTGGTGAGGTACTTCCCCCGGGAGAACTGATGTTCCCCCACCACCCCCTCTTTTTTTCTCTAAGCACATTTATCCACTTTTTTTTACTATAGAACCACCCACTATCATCACCCCCCACGTTTCCCAGCTTACTCCAGAGAAGTATATCCGCACCACAATGAGTTATCCTTTCTCGGGCTTTGGTATCAAACAGAGGAATATGAAGGGCTCCTCTCCGCTGTTGTAGT
>JAGHBW010000234.1 GCA_021160765.1 Thermoplasmata archaeon | reverse complement strand
GCGCAGGCTTTGGCCAGTGCTGCCTTTAAGGAGGGCTACTACGCTGTGGCCTTCCCGCACTTCGGTGCTGAAAGGAGAGGTGCCCCCGTGCTCGCCTTCACAAGGATGGACAAGAAGAAGATCCGGCGAAAGAATCAGGTCTACAGCCCCAATTTTGTTGTGATCCTGGATGATAGACTGATAGACCTCGTAAACGTTTCGGAGGGCTTGAAGTCTGACGGGGCAGCGATAGTGAATACGAGGAAGAGACCGGAAGAGATAGACATGGGCATGGAGATAAAGACAGGAGTTGTGGACGCCACTGGTGTTGCCCTTGAAGTGCTTGGAGTTCCCATTACGAACTCTGCAATACTGGGTGCATTTGCGAAGACCACTGGTGTGGTCTCAATTGAGGCCATAGAGGATGGAATTAGGGACATTTTCGGAAACCGGTTAGGAGAGAAAGCTGGGGAGCTTAACGCAAAGGCAGCAAGGGTTGCATATGAGAGAACGGTAGTGGGGACGTGTAAAGGAGAAAGAAAGATGGAGACAAAAAAGCAGTGGCTGCCCACCGTTCAGGAACTTCCCACAGGTTTGGCTACACGGCCCATGGAGACAGATGCAGGTCTTGTGGGTCCAGGGAGTTTTGTGGAGAATAAAACAGGTTCTTGGAGGACCTTTAAACCTGTTCTTAACATGGATAAATGTGTTATGTGTCTTCTCTGCTGGTTCTACTGCCCTGAGGGGTCCATCAAAAGGGTGGATGATGGAAAAGCGCTGGTGATTGATTATGACTACTGTAAGGGGTGCGGCATCTGTGCTGAAGAGTGCCCCACAAAAGCTATTGATATGGTGAGGGATTGAAATGACCACAAAAAGAGTAGTAACTGGAAATTACGCAGCAGCGTATGGTGCATTATTGTCAAGGATACAGTTTTCCGCTGCATATCCGATCACCCCGCAGACCTTCATTGTAGAACACCTGTCCGAATTTGTGAACGATGGAATACTTGACGCCGAGTTTATGAGAACAGAATCTGAGCACTCTGCAATGAGTGCTGTGGTTGCTGCAGAGGCTACAGGTGTGAGATCCTTTACGGCTACCTCCTCCCAGGGTTTGGCCCTTATGCATGAAGTGCTCTTCCTACCCTCCGCGCTGAGGCTTCCCGTTGTAATGCCTGTGGTCAACAGGACTGTAGCGGCACCAATAGGGATCTGGTGTGAATATAACGACACCATGCCCCAGAGGGATACGGGATGGATGCAGGCCTACGTGGAGGATAACCAAGAGGTACTGGATATGGTTATCCAGGCCTATCGCATCGCCGAGCACAAAGATGTTCTTCTTCCAATGATGCTTTCTATGGACGCATTCATCCTTTCCCATACTGTGGAACCTGTGGAGTTCCCTAATCAGGATGATGTGGATGACTTCCTTCCGCCATATAAAGCGGAACACGCCCACCTGTGGCCGGAGGACCCAATGATAATTGGCTCCTTCACCCCTCCAGAGTACATTCAGGAGGTAAGATATCAAACGGACCAGGCAATGCATGCGGCAAGAGACGTAATCAAGGAGGTTACCAAGGAGTTCGGGAAGAAGTTCGGGCGGGATTATGGCGGTTTGGTGGAGGAGTATCGGATGGACGATGCTGAGGTGGCGCTTGTTTCCCTTGGGACGGTTACGTCTACTGCAAGGGATGTGGTGGATGAGCTAAGAGAGGAAGGCAAAAAGGTGGGTCTTGTGAAATTAAGATATTTCCGCCCATATCCTTATGAGGAGATTAGAAAGGTGGCTGAACAGGTAAGTGCCATTGGATTCTACGATCGCTCCATCTCCTACGGCTCCGGAGGTCCCAACTATATTGAGGGACGCCATGCATTGTATGGGCTGGATATACCTGTGATGAACTTCCTTGCTGGCCTGGGCGGAAGGGATGTGACCGTTCCCGACATAAGGCTGATGTACGAAAAGCTGCTGGAGGCAGCAAAGGAGGGCAAAGCAATGAAAGAGATTATATGGATTGGAACAAGGGGGGTTGAACCATGATAAACATAAAGGATTTGCCGGATGAGGAACTCTTTACTCCGGGGCATACTGCCTGTCCCGGTTGTGGGGTTGCACAGGCTGTGAGAAATCTGATGAAGGTGCTGGGAAAGAACACTGTGGTATATCTTCCAGCAAACTGTCTTCTGGTCTTCAGCGCTACATATCCGCTTGACGCATTCAAGGTTCCATATCTGCACCTTCTCTTTGAGAACTCAGGAGTAGCGGCGGCGGGGATTAGAAGGGCATTGAGAAAACTGGGAAAGAATGATGTGAACGTCGTTGCTCTGGCTGGGGATGGTGGCACTGCCGACATCGGCATGCAGGCATTATCAGGGGCAGCGGAAAGGAACGAGGACATAATATACGTGATGGTGGACAACGAAGCCTACATGAACACTGGAATCCAAAGGTCAGGCTCAACACCTTTCGGTGCATGGACCACCACAACCCCTGTAGGAAAGAAGATCAAGGGGAAGATGGAACACAAGAAAGACGTTATGAAGATAATGATGGCACACGAAGTACCATACGCAGCTACAGTATCGCCAGCCTTCCCTGCAGATATGCTCAGGAAGTTTGAAAAGGTGAAAAACAAACACGGATTCAGATTCCTCCAGATATACACAACCTGTCCTACGGGCTGGAGGGCTCCTTCGGAGAAGACCATTACACTGGCAAGGATGGCCGTGGAGACTGGAATATTTCCCTTACTGGAATACGAAGATGGTGTCCTCAAGGTGAACTATAGACCCAAGGGCAAGTACACCGTGGAGGAATACCTGAAAGCGCAGGGCCGTTTCAAGCACTTCACCCCGGAGATGATGGAAGAAGTGAAGCACTGGATTGAGATGAAGTGGCGCTGGATAAGAACAATAGAAGAAGGCCAGAAAGCATTGGAGCAGGAGGAATAGGGGTTTGGCCAAAGAGACGCAGGAGGGGGTCACCCCCACACGGATGGAGCTATTGGCCATCCGCAAGAGAAAAGCATTAGCTGAAAGAGGACATAAGCTCCTGGGGGATAAAAGAGATGCATTAGTAATGGAGTTCTTCTCCCTCCTCAAAAGAAGGGATGAGGTTAGAGGGGAGGTGTTTCAAAATCTACAGCAAGCAAAGGAGGGGCTGTTCAAAGCAGAAGCGCTTGTGGGCCCTCAAGAGATTGAGAGGGCCATTAATGGTACAACCCCCCTACCCCCCATACCTATGGCATTTGTGAATATTATGGGGGTGAGGACCCCACGGATATCCTCGGAGGTCATCCCTGATGATGTGCCCTATGGGTGGGGTCCTTCCCCTCCTGTTGATGAAGTGGCTAGGAGATTTCTCAGACTATCGCGCTCTCTCCTTACACTTGCGGAAGTAGAGGCCTCAATACACAGGCTGGCGATGGAGATTGAGAAGACGAAGAGGAGGGTAAATGCTCTGGAACACATATTTATACCCAGAATGGAGGCCGCTGAGAGATATATAACAATGACATTGGAGGAGAGGGAGAGAGAAGACTTCTTCCGTAGAAAGAGGATCAAGTCTCTTTTAGAAAGGAGAGAAGAAGCAAAACTGTAAATTGACGAACTAAAGGTGAACCTTCCATGAGGGTACGAAAGTCCGCCTATCGCCAGCCTGTGAGCGCAGGGGCCCTTGAGGGAATAGAGGGAAGAACACTTAGTTGGTTTGACCCCGACATGTATGCCAGTCTAAATTCGGGTGTTCTTGAACAGTATTTGGATGACCTGAATAGAGAGCACTCTTTCGCTAGGTCCAAGTTCGTCTGGTGGAAGGTTCTACTGGGGATATCCATTGGACTTATTTTTACTGTTATTACCCAATACATTGGACTCAAAATCGGACTGGTAACTGGCGGTGCTTGGTACGTTACATATTTGGTCGGTATGGCTCTAAGATGGGATCCCACGGAGATCAATATCACATCTGGGGCAGCTACAGCTACAGACAGAACGGTGACAGGATTCGTCTTCACTTTTCCGGCGATCTTTCTTCTAGCACTCTCCCCGCGATATATGCTCTCCGATGGCTCGCACCTCATTGCAGCTGAACAGCTTGAAGGAGTCCTCCCACTGGCTATGGCATCCTCCATTGTTGCCTCTCTTTTAGGCCTTATGTATTTCATAATATTTAGAAGGCTCTGGTTGGTGGAGGACCCCCTCCCTGCTCCCGGTTTTCAGGCATTTATTAAACTGACGGAGATTGCAGGCGATCTTTCATCGGGTGCAATTCATAGGGCTAGGCGCTCTATTAGACTGGTAATGCTTTCATTCACCTCATGGTTTGTTTTCTCCTTTTTGAAGGATTTTCCCATCGGTGGGAGACCTCTTCTTGATCACCTTTTCGGGGGTGACTATTACTCCCATGGAACCCTCCGGATGCCTTATTCTGCCTCCACATATACACATGTGGCTTACGAATTCACCGGGATAGGTTTTGCCATTGGGTGGTTTATGCGTTTCCGAACAGCATTCCTTGTGGCCTTCGGTTCGTTTGTAACATGGTTTTTTATGGTTCCTCTGGCAGTATACCTCAACGTGCCTCTCTATGTTCCAATGCTGGATGACCCTGCGAAGGGAATGAATGGGATGGTGTCTCCAAGGGCCTTTCCTATAACCTACATGGAGGGTGGACAAATAAGATATCTTCTGGGCGCGCAATCCCCAGCCATTGCTGCTGCCAGTGGACTAGTCAAGATAGTCGCTATTGGTGCAATTCTTGGAGGAGGAGTCACCGCACTGCTCAAAATGCTACCCACCTTCCGAAGGGTTTTTTCAGACATTAGAAGTTCTAGGGGAGAGGAGAAAAGGGAGTGGGTGAAGGGGAAGGGGTGGTATGAATGGCCCACTCAACACATATCTATAATGGTGAGCATCGCAGCTATCTTCATCTTTTTCATTTTTGTGGCCTCAGGGTACCCTGTTGTAGCCTCTTTCTTATATGCTATCCTTCTGGTCAGCCTCACGTTTGTTCTTGGTGCGATTGCGGTTAAGGTCTCTGGAGAGGTGGGAACGACCCCGGTCTCTGGGACGTCTTTTATAACATTAATCATACTTTTTATGACGTTCCTAGCTGTGGATAAAATACTACCATTCCCCGGGGGGAGAAGCCAGATCCTGCTGATGAGTCTCGTGGGGACGACAGTTTTTGGCTCTGCAATATCCCTATCTTCAGAGATCATGTGGGACTTTAAGGTTGGCCTTTATGTGGGCACCCGACCAATGCATCTCGTTAAGGCGGAGTCCATTTCAATTACTGTTGGCACGGTTTCAGCCGCCTTGGCAGCGGTTTTCTTCTCTACGCTCTTGGCTAAAGGAGAACTTGACCTCCAGGCGCCTCAGGCTCACGCCTTTGCAGTATTTGCACAGATATTGGCCGGTGGAAAAGTGATGGTGTCCATCTTTGTGATGGGGATAATAATTGGAGTAATGATGGAGCTTCTAACAGGAATGGGAACGGCTTTTGGACTCGGGATGTATTTGCCTCTTCAATATACACTTATGCTGGTTACAGGGGGAGCTGCAAGGGACATTTGGGAGAAGAAGAGGCTTGAGAAAAAGGTTGAGGAGCTTGGGTGGGGCGAGAGGGAAAAGACGTTTGCCCTTCTTGACACTTACATGCTGGCCACCGGACTCTACATAGCAGAAGCCGTGATGGGAATAATCCTCGCTTTATATCTCGTGAGTCATTAAGCTACTGAATTTCTCCAACACTTCACTGAAAAGGGCTTTAAACGGTGGAGGGGGTTACACCTAGGAATCTTCGTTTTATAGAGAGAAACCGTAAACTACCACATACGGAAAAAAGAAAAAGGAAGGGAGTTAATAGTTGAAGGCGCTCAGGCCTTCATTATCTTCATCCAGCCGTTACTCTCGTAAACGGCTAGGCCTCTCTCCTTGAGGATGTTTTCAAACTCCTCCCAGGAGATAACCTCAAGGCGTGCATTGTTCCCTTTGGTGAACTGCACGCCATTTGTTCCCTTCACACGACCAGGTTTGAGCCCCTTCTTCTCAGCAATCTTTTTCGCTTGCTCTACAGATATCTTCTGCATTGCCAAAATTTCAACCTCCTAGGGTGGGAAATCAGGCCCCTGAAACCCCAGGAGGAATATTTCACTCTGGATATATATAGTTTTTCCTTACTGGCCCTCTTTCGGAGGTTTTTTTCCTCAATAAAGTGGAGGAAAAAGGGGGGTTAGGGTGGATAAATTGGATAAATAGGGGGCTAAAGAGGGAGAAAAGGAAATCCTCAAGCTATCCTACCGCCTTAAAAACATCTAGTAGAACCGCTTCGTATTTCTCTCCCAATTTTTCAAGAGCTTTCATTAGCTCCTCTGGGGTGTCAACGTTTTCTATCACGTCAATTGCGGGGAGAAGCATCTTTAGATACTGTGCTAACTCTTTTAGCTCATTCAGAGCCTCTTTGTCTCCATTCTCAATTCTGGATAGTAAATCCACCAGAACTCCCTCAATAGTTTCCATAGCGCTCTTCTTCATATAAATCACCTCTGTCAGCATATTCTAGGAACGGGATCTCCTGTTGGGGGATCAACAATTCTCAAGCCCCCTGTGACACTCTCCATAACCACCCCCTTCACATCACTAGACACTTCCCCAATAATTTCTGCGTCCTCACCCCCCTTCTGCTTTCTTATCACCTCAAGAATGTCCTCTGCTGAATCGTTAACAACAACAAGGAGTACCTTTCCTTCATTGCCAATCTCTAAAGGATCGATCCCTAGCATTTCACACGCTGCACGAACCCCCTCCTTTATAGGGATGGATTCCTCGTAAATCTTTATTCCTACCTGGCTCTTCTCCGCCCACTCATTGAGGGCGTTTGCTACACCCCCTCTTGTGGGATCCTTTGCCGCCACCACACCACCGCTTCTCAGGGCAGAGTCTAATATATGGTTTACAGGCATTACATCGGAGATTATATCAGTTTCAAACCCGTACCCTTCTCTTTGGGAAAGGACTGCTATCCCATGGTCACCGACAGTGCCTGAAACAATTATCTTATCCCCTTCCTTCAATTTGCTATCCAGTAACCATGGTGTTCCCCCTCGTCTCCCCGTTTTCTCCCAGTTTTCCAGAAGAGATGGGTGTCTCCGCCCGATCCCCGCTGTGGTCACAAAGATACCCCCCGGAAGCCCCCTCTCCACAACCTTAGTGTCCCCCGTAACGACGTGAACATCAGCTTCTTTGCTGGTCTCGCCCACACTACTCACGATTTTGTCAAGGTCGCTTATGGGAAACCCTTCCTCAATTATCATACCTAAAGCAAGAGCCAAAGGTCTTGCACCGATAACAGACAAATCATTTACTGTCCCCGCTACAGATAAGCGGCCGATGTCTCCTCCTGGAAAAAAATAGGGAGTTACAGTGTGTCCATCAATTGTAAAGGCCCAGTCATCAACAACAGCGGAGTCATCTAGAGCCTCAAGTCCGACATCCACATCCCTGCTTTTTTCCCAAAGAAGGTGTTTGAGCATATAATTCTCAATAAGCCCTTTCATGGCTTCCCCTCCAGCCCCCATCACCATTTCAACACGCTTCTCCTCCCGGAACATGGAAAGCCCATATGGGTGCTAGGGATAAAACATTATCTCCGAATCACTTTTATTACCAAAAGTTTAAAGTCATCTGCGGATTTTCATTGGTCACCATTCCCGGGGGTGGTAATGTGTTCCATCCTAGAAAACGAGCTTTTTTGCTTGCAGCCCTTGTAATTGTGCTTTTTTTAGGCATAACCCACCCCGGGGGGGGACTTGAGGGGTTTGAGGAGAAAAGCTATTCAGTCCATAGTATGATTTCGTGGAACCTAACCTCACCCAAGAACACAACGAATCTTTTCCATACTTCTCTAAGGGGGGAGGGGGTTTCACTGGCAAGATATACAACCCCAGCACGTACAGTTCACTCCTCAGTTAGCTATTATACCCACTATTTCACTGGTGGACACAGGACGGTGGGTATTACTGGCTCATCAATATTTCAAGTAACTAGGGACTCTTCGGGTAAACGTATTTATCTTGTCTATTCCACCGATAATGGAACAACCTTTCACCCTCCAATATTGGTGGCTTATTCGTCATCGGACTACCTAACCAATCCCGGAATTTTAATTGAAAATGGCAGGGTCCACGTCTTTTTCCTTCAATACTACGCCTACCAATATTGGGAAAAATGGGCAAATCTCACAGAGATCTCCAATATCACCACAAGAACACCGCAAAAGGTCAATGTGTACTATTCAAGCGACAAACCATATGGATATTATGATGTGGCCGCTGACACATCCTACGTTTATCTCGTTCACACAACACAATCCCATCGCCTGCAGTTATGGAGAAGAAAATTGACGGATGAGTCCTGGGAAAGGAATCCCATAAATCTGACTGGAAGTAGAAGTGCGCTCTATTGCGCCATGGCGTCATGTAGAGTGGGAACAAACGATTACCTAGTTGTGGCCTACACCAGGTATTTTCAATGGGGCATATCTGATGGGTACGTGCACTCCTTAACCTTGAGATATCATGGGACTCAGATTCTGTATTCTAGGAGGCCCATTACCGCCGTGCGAAATTTCCGCCAACTCTCATTAGTAAGTGACGGGGGCTATCGTTTTTACTTATCAGCCTCTCTTTCCAGTCAGGATGACATTTATTTCACAAAAAGTACCAACATAGGGAATGGCTGGAGTGCCCCCCAGGTGCTTATAGCAAACAGGGGCGCCCCCCAACAAGGGTATTTCTCCTACGACCAATCCATAGGAAGAGATAGAGAAGGAAGGCTGGTGGTAGTATACGAGCACAGCAGTTCAAATGTATATATGGTTTACTCTGAAGACGACGGGGCAACATGGACACCGGAGTATGCTCAGGTACTTGTCGCCCAAGGACCCGCTTTTGACCCATCAATTGCGGCGGGAGGATATGTGGTTGATTTCCTCACAGGGAGCAGCCCATATACTCACAAAGAGGTTTCTATTTTTGTCCCAGCAGTGAAAGGGACCTTTAACACAACCACAAGGAAAGCGATCCCTCTACTGCATTATGACGCCCTTTTCGTGAACGCCTCCTACTATGATGTAGGTAATGTAAGTGTGAGGATACTTGACGAAAGGGGCGGTGTTCTATTAAACTGGACGCACCTTAATTTCACGACAGGGGGGTGGTGCGGGCCTCTACACTATACTGCATCCATCTCTCTTTCAGAATACGAATGGGCTACTGACAGGAACAATATGGAAATAAGATTGGAATTTAAAATAGAGTGCGATCAGTGGGCTCTAAGCCCTGAAATCATATGGGCAGCGTTGAATTTCACAGCATCATTTCCATACTGGGACAATCTCACGAACTTGAAAGGGATATCCTCATATGAGGGACTTGACTACCAACCCGGGCTTTTTAGAGTTAAAATGGGGACGTATTTTGCCAAACTAGAAACAGAAACGATACAGAGGGAAACGGGACCATTTCCCGATTATCTCATGTTAAATGTTGGGAACCTCAGTGCCTCAAATTATTTGAGGGTGGAGGTAAGGGAGGGAAGGAGGCCCTATAACCCCATACCTGGATTCTCCCGCTCCGATTGCACAATAATATCTTCGGGGGAGGGATGGGTGAGGGTTCATTGGGGTTTTAGACATTTTGGGGACCTTCCCTCTTCCTATTCAAAAGTGAGGTTAGTTGTGTACATAACATCTGATCAGAGCCTTTTACCCGAACTGAAGGGAATAGCGATAGTGAGAAATTCTGTTCCACGGATTAGGCTAGCTACTATTAATACCACCACAGTTTTTAGGGGTTCTAACTTCCTCCTTTCCGTTCATGTGACTGACAGAGAAGACGTATCAGAAAATCTTGACATTGAGGTTGAAACGCGAAGAGAGGGGGAAAATGGGTGGGTGAAATTATCCCCAAATCATGTAGAATATAATCCCCCTTTCTGGGAACTAGTATTCACCCCTCAATACAACATGACACCTGGTACTTATAACCTGAGGGTGAGGGTATCAGATACTCGTGGTGCCCATAGCGACTGGTACTATCTTGAGGACCAAATTGCTGTACTAAATAATCCGCCAACCCAACCCGTAGTTGCCGTTAGAGAAGAGCCAGTTACAATTCTAAACGACGTTCACATATATATTAAAACGCCATCGGAAGACGTTGAGACCCCATCTAATGAGATAACATACCGTTTTACACTTTACAGGAACGGTCATTTCTTTGCAGAGAGAACAATAATGTCCGGAGAAGAAATGGTCATTAAAAAGGAAGAGTTGAACAAGGGGCAGAAATGGAGGATAAAAGTAGAGGGATATGATGGGGAGAACTATTCTATTCCCGCAGAGATTAATTTCACAGTGATTAACCTTCCTCCCGCTGTTAAGGTTCCATATTATAGTGTGGAGATGGAAGAGGACAGTAGCACAAGTGTTGATCTCACAGACCTATTCAGCGATCCTGATGATGAAAAGCTCTCTTACACGTACACTGGAAACAGCAACATATTAGTGAGCATAGAGGGGGATATTCTGCTCCTTACACCCAAAGAGAACTTTTTTGGGGAGGAGAGCTTCACAGTAATTGCCAGTGATGGTGAGTCCAGCACGGAGATCTCAGTTATTGTGGAGGTTTTGTCAGTAAATGATCTCCCAGTACTTGAGACACCGGGAACGATTGTGGGAAGGGAGGGTGAGTGGATTGAAGCGTCATTTAACGCCTCTGATGATGCCGACCAGGAGAGGGTTACCATATCTACAAACATAACACAGGCGGTAAGGGGCTTGGTGTCTAATGTGAATTTCCACATAACAGAAAGAGGGTTCAGGTTGTTACCAGACAACAGCATGGTGGGGGAATATGTCATCAACGTCACGGCTACAGACGAGTCCGGTGGAAGCGTTTACCGTCATGTGAGATTAGTAATCCTCAATGTAAACAATCCGCCTACTACTGTAACCATAAAAAAGCCGAAGGACGGTGACACCTTCCTTCAAGGGGAGGAAATTGAATTTATAGGCGAGGCGAGAGATCCTGACACAATTCATGGTCAGGAATTAACCTATGTGTGGAGATCTAATGTGTCGGGTGTAATCGGTGAAGGTTCACATCTAGTTAATGTAACACTTCCCTTGGGAAGCCATAGGGTAACCCTTTCAGTGACTGATGGTGAATACGTCTTAAACAAATCAATTGTTATCACAGTATTGAGACAGGAGGGGGG
>JAGHBW010000051.1 GCA_021160765.1 Thermoplasmata archaeon | reverse complement strand
TAAAACACAGGCTTGGACCGCCCTCTCCTCATGGACCTTAACAGGGGGACCCCCCCCTCCCCCTATCGCTTATTGGTGTCCAGCACCTTTAACCTTGAGGCATCCCCTACTTTCCACCTCATATCCCCGGGGATGAACACCTCCTACAATATTGATGTTAAATCCCTGGGTGTGGTTACCAGAACGGACCTGTCAGTGGACTGGGTCTCAGGGGTGGGATCTGATACTGTTGTATCAGCACCCTCCGGTGCTCAGGCCACAATAACACCCCAGAACGTAACCCCTCAGGGGGTCTCCACCAACAGGACTGTACTTTATGTAAATACTACATCATCCACCCCGGCGGGCACGTACTACCTGAGGGTCACCGCTACAGATTCCGGCGATGGAGGTGACACAAAAAAAGTGTGGGTAACCTTACGCGTTTCAACGTCTCCCGATTTCTACCTCACCGCTTCGCCTCAGGTGAAGGCGATCTCCCCCGGGGCAGTAGCACAATATACCGTTAATATGGATACCATAAACAACTTCAACTCAACGGTCTCTCTATCGTACACCGTCTCCCCAGCTACCACCACTATAAACGTATCCTTTTCACCATCCACGTTAAACCGAACGGTCTCAATCTCTAATGTCACTGTAAGGACCACATCTGCCACACCGAAAAGAACGTATACAATATCTGTCAGAGGCACCAACGGCACCCTGATCCGCTACGCTAATTTTACCCTGAAGGTCGTTGAGCCTGTAGACGTGGACGTTATCGCACCCCTTCCCAATGAGGTGGTGACAGGTCAATACACGTTTAAGGTATCTGCGGCCACCCCATCAACGGTTAAAACTGTCACACTCACTTTTGGGGGAAAGATGGCATCTTTAGGCACGGTAAATGCCTACTTCAACACCGTTACCCAATTATGGGAGAGGACCATAAACACCTTATCATATAATGATGGGTCGTGCTGGCTAAACGTTACTGTGACAGATTTGAGCGGCAGTATAACTCTGTACGGCCCGGTGAACTTCACACTTTCAAATACTGCTCCAAATCCAACCATAGTACAGCCTCTTGACAGGTCATATGTTTCTGGCACGGTTTCGGTGCTTGTGAACACCACCTCTCACGTAATCGCATGTCAGTTTAAGATAGACAACAACGCGTGGATTCAGATGACAAAGAGCGGGACCCAATGGACTGGAACTTGGGACTCCACGGTGATTACAGATGGTGCTCACGTATTAACGGTTGAAGCGAAGGACGTAACTGGCCTTATAGGATCCTCCGCTGTAACCATATATGTGGACAATAATCCACCAACCTGTGTTCTGAACAGCCCAATTGATGGTCAATATGTGGAGGGTTCTGTCACCTTCAGGGCAGTTGCCTCTGATCTTGTGGGGGTACACCACGTCAACATTACTGTCTTCAACAGAACAGTTACAATGCCATTTAATCCAATCACCTCCTCTTATGAGTATACTGTCTCAACAAAAGTTTATGCTGACGGTGTCTACAGCGCTATTGCCATCGCGTATGATTATGTGGGGCATAGCAAGCAGTCTCAGAACATAACCTTCTACATAGACAATAATGCTCCCACACTTTCCATTAATTCCCCCTCAGATGGTGAGATCATAGGGGGGCAATACGTAATAAACGTCACATCTCAGGACAGATTCCTGAATAGGGTGGAATACAGAATTGATGACATGCAATGGGTACGATTCAACATAACGGGGAACTATCTCACTGCTATTTTCAACACCACTGCGGTATCAGACGGCAGTCACACACTTACCGTGAGGGCCATGGATAACGCCTCCCACATTACACAGCAATCCATAGGGATCATAGTGGACAACAACGCACCCACCTGCGGAATAGCTGCTCCAACACCTGACAGCTACATTGAAGGTGTATACACAATAAAGATATCAGCATCAGACACTGTGGGGCTTAAAGAGGTGAAGGCTATCATTGATGGAACCGATGTACTCCTGACCTCTCTTAATAAAGGAACTGGCTACTATGAATACAGTTTAAATACCATGTTATATAACGACGGAAACCACACAATAATGGCATCTGTGGTGGACCTTGCAGGGCATAACACCACTTATGGTCCCGTACTCTTTCACATAGACAATAATGCGCCCATGGTAACGGTGCATTCACCATACAATGGACAATATCTTGAGGGTAATGTTAGAATAAACGTGACGGTGGTTGATGCCTTCCCTGAAAGCACGGTGTACAATATTGATGGAAGCGGCTGGGTGGACATCTCTACTATCTGGAACACCGCCTTATATCCTGATGGAAGCCATACGATAACAATAAAAAGTACGGACAAGGCTGGCCATGTAACACAGGTTCAGCTTACAGTAGTGGTTGATAATACTTATCCAAACGGATCAATAAACAACCCTGTGCCTGGGCAGTTTGTCCAGGGGGTCTTCACCTTCCGCATAACAGCATCCGACAGTGTTGGACTCTCTACGGTGAATGTGGAGGTATTTGGGCACAATTTCACCGCTATTTACAACACAATATCGGGCTACTGGGAATATACAACGGATACCAGTGTCACTGCGGATGGAACTTACACCATAAAAGCCTACATCTGGGACCTTTCAGGCAAGGTTACAGTGCTCGGCCCAGTTCAGTTCTATTTGGATAATCATGCACCAACGTTGAGGGTTTATCATCCACTACCTGCATCTTTCCTGTCTGGTGTGGAGAGATTTAACGTTTCAGCAGTTGACATATTCCTGGATAAGGTGGAGTATAACATTGATGGAACCGGGTGGGTAAATATATCAACCCCAATCAACACATCCTTACTTTCAGACGGCCCACATGTAGTTGACATAAGGGCAACGGACCTCGCTGGGCATGAAACCACAGTGAGAGTTCAGATATATGTGGATAATCACTTCCCCACAGGGAACTTCACCCATCCATCGCTGGGCCAGTACATAGATGGGATATATACCTTCAGAGCGGTGGCCTCGGACCTTGTTGGAGTGGCATCCGTAAGAATAGAGATCTTTTCTGCGACATTGGACATGGCATACAATTATCAGAATGGATACTGGGAATACACAACAGACACCTCCCTGATACCGGATGGTACATATTCAGCTAACCTCACAATTATTGACTATTCTGGGAAGGTAACTCATGTTGGGCCATTGACCTTCCACATAGACAACCACGCACCAATACTTTTGGTCCACTCGCCTTCAGATGGCGATATGGTGGAAGGAGAGGTTCATTTCTCTGTAGAAGCAGAGGACCTATTTTTGAGGAGTGTCCAATACAATGTAGATGAGACTGGTTGGAGTGATGTGGACGTTATTTGGAACACAACATATTTCTCTGATGGCGAACACCAGGTTGTGGTAAGAGCGGTGGATTATTCCGGTAAAACAACGGTAAGAAGAATGAGAGTGATAGTGGACAACACACTCCCAACATGTTCTTTGGTCTCACCCACCTTGGGTGAATTTGTAAGTGGAACCATGGTTGTGAGGGTAGTGGCTACGGATGAGGTGGGAATAGATCACGTGATGATCACGATATTTGGGGTTTCAGTTCTTGTCCCCTACAATGAAAGAAGTGGCTATTATGAATACAGCGTCAACACAATTACCTGGACAGAGGACGGGGTTAGAAATGTGAGTGCCATGGCGGTGGATCTTTCTGGGAAAGTAGCATATTCGTCAATAGTAGAGTTCAATGTGGATAATCAACCACCTGTGATGAGAATCAAGAACCCCTTGAGTGGTGATTACGTCTCCGGAATTGTGGAGATGGATGCGGAGATTACAGACGCATTCCCCGGACCGGTGAAGTATAATGTTGACGGGTCGGCATGGATTCCCATTACAATGCCTTGGAATACCACAACTCTGGCGGACGGACTGCACAGGATTACATTCAGAGGAGAGGATCAGGCGGGGCACTGGGTTGAGGAATCAATAGAGGTTATTGTGGACAATCACGATCCGGAGATCTCACTTGTTAACCCTGCTCCTGAAGCCATCCTTGAGGGACACACGTACGTCAGGGTATCAGCGTTTGACGAGGTCGGTATGAGAAGAGTAGAGATCAGGGTGGATGATGAGAGCAAGGTGCTTTCCTTCAACTCCCAGACTGGCTACTATGAACTTCTCATGGACACCTACATGTTGGAAGATGGTGAACACAATCTGAGCGTTTACGCAGTTGACCTCTCTGGCAAAGAGGTCTCCCTGCCTTCAATAACCTTTAGAGTTGACAACACCCCGCCCCACCTCATACTGAACCACCCGTTAAACGGCGAAATGGTGAGTGGTCTTCTACCTGTGGACGTCACGGTCTCAGATCTGTATATTAAAGAGGTTACGTACAGCGTTGACAAAGGTGGCTGGGTGGATATCAACACACCAATTAACACCACGCGGCTTCAGGATGGATATCATAGCCTGGTTGTGGTTGCAGAAGACGAGGCAGGCCACATCTCACGCGTAGAGTCAAAATTCGTGGTGGATAACACACCACCCCAGCTTACCCAGGTGTCAATTCTGGCTGGTGTGCATATCTCAGGGGTGTTCAATCTCAAGCTTTACGCGGTTGATGCCATTGGTGTCTCTCGTGTGACCCTCTCTATTGATGGTTCATCTCCCTTTGAGATTTTCAAAGGTGAGAGCGGAAGGTATTATGAGTACTTCCTTGACACCACAACATTATCCGATGGTCAGCATACAATTGTAGCTACAGTTGAGGATGGCGCGGGGAATAGTGTGGGAAGAACCTACACGATCTTTGTGGACAACACCGGTCCGGAGGTGGAGGTCACATACAGCTGGGGATTGAACGCTTCTGGGGAGAGTGTGGTGGAAGGGGAGGACGTTGTGTTCCACGCCACTGTTAGCGATATATCCGATGTTGAGCTTGTGGCATTTGATCTTGACAGTACTGGCTGGAGAGAGATGACCCCTGTGGCCAACACCACGGGAGAATACGTTCTCGTCTGGCCTACTGAGGGCGTTAGACCGGGAGTGCATTACTATAAAGTAAGGGCTGTTGACACTCTGGGCAACGAGAGAGTTGTTTCCGGCTTCATAACAATTGAGGAAAAGCACGTTGAAAAGAGCTATCTTGAAACCTTCCAGGAGTACCTACCGACGATAGGTTTCTTCACCGCTCTCCTCATCTTCATAATCCTGCTAGTTCTTGTTTATTATGGGATACTTCAGAGGTGGTGGAAGGGTGGTGGAGGTGTGCCGGAAGAGGTTGAAGAAAAGGTGTCGGAGGAAGAAGAAACGGAAGAGGCGGAGGAGGGTGTGGAGGAATTGGGAGGGGAGGAGAAAGAGGCCATAGAAGGTGGGGAGGAGAAGGAGGCGCTGGAGGAGGCGGAGGAGATCCCGGAACTGGAGGCGGCTGAAGAGGAGCTGGAAGCGCTGCCAGAAGCAGAAGATATAGAGGAAGATGAAGGCCGCTTTATCAAAATGAGAAAAAGAGGGCGCAAAGAATAAATCATCAGTGAGAGGTGGAGAGAGGGGGTTAACCAATAAAAACGGTGTTCCAATGAATGGAAGGCGTTCAATTGAGGGGCCTGGAGCGCTGCTATTAGCACTAACGATAATTTACGTACTCTCCCTCTCTATGGATGCTGTTGCCTCTAAGGACACACTTCAGGACACCAGAGCCCAGGCTACACTTGTTCCGCCGTATTTAACGGTGGAATCTGGGGCATCACCTGGAAGTATATGGTATCGTCTATCTGACAATGAGCCTAGAGAGTCGGAGATTACCATTTCCATTACTGGACGCGGTACCCCTGTGATTACATTCAAGCCTCAGGATGTGGTTTTTGTTATGGATTCTTCAGGGTCAATGTCCTTCTCTGACCCCAATTTTTACAGGATTCTCGCTGCTAAAAAGTATGTGGACAACATGTTGCCACCAGATAGAGCTGCGGTGGTGACCTTCTCGGACACCGCATATGTGGTTAATGGCGACCACCTCTCTTCTAATTATGATAGGATCAAAGCGGATCTAGATACATTAACGAGCCCTGTTGGGCTTACCAATCTTCAAGCAGGGATCCAGACAGCAAACAATGAGCTTATAACGTATGGTGATAAAGACAAGGTGTGGCTGGAAATACTTCTCACAGATGGGAAGCCGGATCCACCTGAAACCAACGTGACAGAGGAGACTCTTAATGAGGCTGTAGCGCATAATATTACTATCTATACAATCGGCCTTGGAAACGATATTGACGAATCTCTGCTTAGATATATAGCCCACAGAACCGGAGGAAAGTATTTCAAGGCGGAAAGCCCCGAGGATCTGGTACCAATATATTTGGCCATATCTAATCAATTTTACAATTACACTGCAGCCCACAATGTGACACTT
>JAGHBW010000230.1 GCA_021160765.1 Thermoplasmata archaeon | reverse complement strand
TTGTTCCCCTCTCCCTCTACGTCCCCCCCGGGGAGGACAGACTGCACTTCGCAGTGAAGAACGCAGGGAGGGGGAGGGCGATGAGTGTGGAGGCCTACCTCCTTGTTGGCGACTCCCAAGAGGGATACTGCTACATACCCACCCTAAACGTCAGCGAGGTCTATAGAGGGGCATTCAGCTTCTCACCATCATCCCTCAACGAGAGCACAAATCTAACGCTTGTCCTAGACCCCATGCAGTACGTGACAGAACTGGACGAGGAGAACAACGAGTACCGAATCCGCTGGCATCTCAAGGATCGCCTTAAGATTGTTGGCAATCCAGAGTTTGTTGAGAAGGGGGAGGGGTGGGTTGTGATCTCCATTGACACATCCCTCCCCACAAGGGTTTCCCTCCTTTACTCCCAGGAAGGTTTCCTCTTTGGTAGAGTCTCAGTGGTGCACAACAACACCATGGCACATCAGCACACACTAAACGTCTCCGGTCTTAAACCTGCTACAACCTATAGGGGTGCCATCAGGGCGTCTGCTGCGGACGGCTCCTTTGTTGAGTCAAAGCCCTTTTATTTCACCACACTTCCCCCCCAGGATGACACGCCGCCGGAGGGGAACCTCACCCATTCCAATACCTCCGGTCTCATAAACATCTCAACAACCTTCTGGGACCCCCGCTCCGGAATGGAATACGTGGACCTCTTTGTCAACGGTGAGCACATTGGAAGGTATGTTGGGGGTGAAGGGGAGACCTCACTCAGGACGTATACGGGCGATCTCCATGTAACTGCAAGAGGTGTGAACAGAGGCGGTCTGACACGGGAGATGTCCATTTTGATCAGAGGCGAAGAGAAGAGTTATCCCAGGATAACACTCTTCTCCCCTGAGGAGGGAGCCACCTATTCCTGGAATGTCCCAATAGCGATCCACTACGAGGACGATCAGGGCGTGGAGCAGATTAATTTCTATGTGGATGGGGCCCTCATTGATTCCGTTGTGCCTGAGCACACCTATCGGAGATCAAACGCCCATACAACGTGGGACAGCAGAAATTCTCCCAATGGCCAGCACACAATTAGCATAGAAGTGAGGTCCCTCTCCGGAAATGTCTCCACTGAAGAGGTGACCATATACACGGATAACGTTGGGGTCCCAAGGGACCCGGAGCTCCTCATAACAAGGGAATCCGTGGTGCGTGTTGGGGACCGCTACAGGGTCACCCTGAGGATCAGGAATGTGGGGGAGGGGAGGGCCACCATGATAAGGGTGTACGACAGGATGAGGGGGTTCATACCGATGGTGGCTGAAGGGGCCGAGCCCGATGGTGTGGACAGGAGATCTGGAGGGCTGTACTGCCTCTGGCCCAACGAATGGATCGTACAGCTCTCCGCACCTCCTCTTGATCCAGGAGAGGAGTGTACTGTTGAGTACGAGGCTGTACCTTTCCTCACGTGGGCGTGCATGCACCACTATCTAATGGGGTTCTGGTCAATCGGGGAGCCGAAGATGGGGCACACCTCCATGTACACCACATGGGCCACCTACAGGGATGAGAACTACAGGAGGGAATTCACCGACCGCTTCTACCTGCTCACCCACGGAATCAACTTTGAAGAGAGCGTGACCCAGTACATGGAGAACAGAAGGTACATGACGGTCACCGCCCCGGGGCGCCTCTCGTGGAACTACGGCACTGAAGGGGCTGTGGCTGTTATTCAGGAGATGGCAAAGCTGGCGGAATTGAGGGATGGGGCGGTGGTGCTGCTTGAGGAGAACAGGGCCTCACCCTTAACCCCACAGAATGCGTGGGTTCAGATCGTCAATCTGGCAACCTTTCTGGCGCCTGAGTTCTTCTCTGGTGGATACCTGTTCATCGTGGGGAACCCCGACATAGTGCCCACATGGGAGATCGTGAACCCCCCTCTGAACGTCTCATACTCAGATCACCCCTATGGTGACCTGAACGTGGACAACGTGCCGGACGTTGTGGTGGGGAGGGTGCCTCTGGACACACCCCGGGAGATCATAAGGTACCTCCAGGTGGCAGAGGCCGATGCCTCAGGAAGGCTCAGAACAAGGGTGAGGGAGAGTGCAATGGTTGTTATTGGCTCCGGCGACGGTGTTGGGGCGTTTATGAGTGCAGGGAAGAGGGCCTTTGACCTCCTCAAGCGTAGTTTTGACCATGTGGATATCAGAAACATGACGGATTACTACGTTGTAAAGGAGATGACAACGATCTCCGGCAGCGATATCATTGCCGCTGTCGGTAAGACCTCCTCCCTGGATCTCAGGATGGAGGTCTTCTTCTATAACCCGGGGACCGGTGAGGTCACCGCCCTTGACCTCTCCACAGGGCGGAGTAGGACATGGGATGCAGAGGACCACGCAGGAAAAATGCTGGTGGGGGACATATACAGAACCTACTCAGGAGATGAGTTCCTCTTCCCGTTTTGGGGTGTTGACACTGTCACGATTACATATACAGAGTGGAAGAAGAGCAGCTTTTACCGACTCCACCTCCCCCACACCTTTGGCACCCCTCTGATCCTTGACGATGTGGACTTCGACAGTGAGGAGGAGATCCTTACCTACTACGAAGAGAGCGGGGGCATCCTCACATACAACTCCGAGGGAATCCGGGAGTCCCTGATACCCTGCTCTGTAGAGAGCGGCAGCGATGTGCTTATCCTCACAGCAGACTCTGACTCAGATCCCGATGTACTCATACTGAACTACACCGACGACAAGATTGTGCTCAACCTCTCCAGCGGAGGGAATGTGGTCAAGGAGTTCCCGCTGGAAGGAGAGGAGGGTTTCGTTAAAGCGGGGCGTAACTCCTTCTACCTCTACAGCCCTGTGAGGAAAATGCTCTACAAGGTCTTAGCCGTTGAGGAGGATGATGAGGTTCGTCTGAAGTTTGAGGGAATCATGCGAATTGAGGGCTTTTCGGGAAAGACCTACCTTCTGCTGGGGGACTTCCTTAAGGATGAGGAATACCTCCTGGCCCTATACAGCCCCTCTACCGGAAGGCTACTTCTCCTAAACTTTAACTCACGCAAGGCGAGGGAGGAGATGAACAGCGACCTCCCAAACCTCATCAAAGGGAGAAACTTCATATTTTACAGGGACCACGGCGATGTGAACAGCTGGGGCGGCTTCCTCACTTCGGATGATTCTTTCACACTGACAGATTCCACCATGAGAGTACCTGTTGTGCTCTCCCTGGCGTGCCTGACTGGGAACCTGGGAGATGGATCCCTGGCGAAGACATTCCTCAAAAGGGGCGCTGGTGTCTTCATCGGTGCAACAGAGGTATCCTACCGCAACAAAAACAACCAGGCCATTAAGATCGTTGAACACTACAGCCGTGGAGACCCAATAGGGCAGGCGTTCCTGAAGTGGGAGAGGGAACTAGCTGGAGACGGGTATCACCTCTCCCGCTGGGATCTGTACTGGATAAGGGAGTACAATCTCTATGGTGACCCCGCCTTCGGCACTGTCCAGCTCACACCGTTAACCTTTGCACAACTGATTATGAACACAAGGGGGGAGCTCTCTGTGGAGCTCCCCGAGCTGATGGTTGAGCATGTGGGTGGGGAGGTCGTTGTATCCCTCCCCGGGGGAGGGCATACCCCCACACCCATCCCCCTCCCATACATCAGTTTTGAGTACGATATAGGAAGGGAGACAACAGTTCTTGAGGTCTCTGCACTTCCCGGAGAGTGGGAGGAGGTTCGGGTGAACCTGACCCCAGAACCCTCCTACCTCCGCCAGATTGATGGCGACGGTGGATTTAACGCCACTGATGTTGTGCCTGAAGAGGGCTTCACATATTCTGTGGTGGACAACCCCTGGGGGAACAGAACGCTC
>JAGHBW010000218.1 GCA_021160765.1 Thermoplasmata archaeon | reverse complement strand
TATATTCAAGGCTGAAAGACGATTTTGACCTCTTTCAGAAGGTGGTTTCAGGGAGGGCCACGGAGGATGAGAGGAGGAGGATGTGGGAGATCAAAATCAGAAACAGTGCTTCCATTCTCAAAATGAGGCCGGAGGAGGTTTTCACAGTGAGGGAGGTGCCCTTTCAGCCTCCCCCCTTTGCTAAGATATACCGGAGTGTGAAGTGTGACAGATGTGGGGAGATGGTTTCGGAGGGTAAAATTGTTCAGGTTGGAGGGGAAGGACTTTGCATTCCGTGTGCAAGGGAGGTGGGTGCATTATGAAGAGGTTTCTCCCCCTTCTTCTGATTTTTCTCGTTATATCCTTCTGGCCCGGCTGCGTGGAGGAGGAGAGGGGGGGCGACACCGTACAGATTGTTGACATGCTGGGAAGAGTGGTGGAGGTCCCTAAGGAGGTGGACAGGGTTGTTGGAATAGAGGCCGGGGCCCTTAGACTGATAGTTTATCTTGGCGCTGCTGACAGGGTGGTGGGTGTGGAGGAGATAGAGAGGAAAGATGGGCGCCCTTACATATTTGCACACCCGGAGCTGAAGGATAGGCCATTGATTGGACCCATACACGGTGGGGACCCTGAACTCATAGCCGCACAGAGGCCAGACGTGATCTTCTGGACTTACACAACAGTGAAGAAAGCGGACGACCTTCAGAAGAAGACAGGAATACCTGTTGTAGCTATAGATTATGGAGATCTGGGGGAGAGAAGGGAGCTCTTCTTCAGGGCGCTGAGGATTATGGGGGTTTTGGGGGAAGAGGAGAGAGCAGAGGAGATAATAGAGTTCTTCAACACAACCATCCAGGATCTTCAGAGAAGGAGTGAGAACGCAACAGGACCTTCCGCTTACATTGGAGGTGTGGGATACCGCGGCCCCCATGGCATACTCTCTACAGAGCCTGCCTATCCACCATTCCAGTTCCTCTCGGTGGACAACGTGGCTGGTGAATTGGGTGTTGAGCACGCCTTTATTGACAAGGAACAGCTTCTTCAGTGGGACCCTGAGGTGATCTTTGTAGACGAGGGAGGGTACTCTCTTGCTATTAAGGATCTCCAGGACGAGGCATATTCTTCTATAGAGGCGATCAGGGAGGGGGAGATCTACGGTGTACTTCCTTACAACTGGTACTCAACAAACTACGGCACGGTTCTCTCCGACGCCTATTACATTGGACAGGTGCTCTATCCGGAGAGGTTCACAGATGTTGACCCTGTTCAGAAGGCAGATGAGATATATCAGTTTCTTTTGGGGGTGGGGGTGTATTCGGATATGGAGGAGCATTTCGGCGGATTTAAGAGGATAGAACTGGAGAGTGGAGAATGAGTGAGAGGTCACTGGAGGAGTATCGTTCCGCCACAGGAAGGCGGAGGGCGCTTTTCTTGGGAGGGGCAATTCTACTTCTCCTTCTCTTTCTCCTCTCATTGAGCGTTGGTTCAGCGAGAATGGGGTTCTCTGAGACCCTCCGTACACTGCTTGGTGGAGGGGATCCTTTAACCAGAACGATCATATTCAGGATACGTCTTCCCAGGGCGCTAACCGCAATCTTCGCCGGGATAGCACTGGCGGTTTCGGGTGCTGCCATGCAGTCTGTTCTGAGGAACCCCCTGGGTTCCCCATTTACTCTGGGGATATCCCACGCGTCCGCCTTCGGGGCAGCTTTTGCCATTGTTGTATTGGGAGCAGGCAGTCTGGGAAGTTCTGCGGTGGATGCGGTGTCAATCGTTAATTATTACCTGGTAGCGATCTCTGCATTCGCCTTCTCCCTTATCTCAACACTGGCCATTGTGGGTCTTTCCAGAAGAAGGGGTGCTACCCCGGAGGCGATGATCCTCACAGGTGTGGCACTCGGGTCGCTTTTCACCGCTGCTGTGGCTGCGATTGAATACTTCGCTGACGACGTTGAACTCTCATCCATCATATTCTGGACATTTGGCGATGTGGGAAGGGCCTCCTTCACAGACCTCAGTGTGATCTTTGTTATCACCCTACTTTCCCTTGCATACTTTCTTCTCAACCGCTGGAGGATGAGCGCACTGGACAGCGGGGAGGACTCGGCCAGGAGCCTGGGAGTTAACGTGAAAAGGTTGAGGATCGTTGGTATGATTGTGGCGTCTCTGGCCACAGCCACCGTAGTCTCCTTCGTTGGAATAATTGGCTTTATAGGCCTTATTGTTCCGCATATGGTGAGGAAGATAATAGGTCCGGATCCAAAGTGGCTCATTCCCTCCTCTGCTCTTCTCGGAGCCATGCTTCTCCTGGCTTCGGACACGCTTGCACGGACGGTTATATCCCCCATAGTACTTCCAGTGGGGATTGTCACCTCCTTCATGGGAGCACCGCTCTTCATACACCTTGTGATCAAGGGGAGGGAGTACTGGTGATACTGGAGATAATGGGTTTGAAGATCTCATACGGTTCCGTGGAGGCGCTTAAAGGGGTCACAATGAAGGTGGGGGAGGGGGAGATGGTGGCGCTGCTCGGTCCAAATGGCTCCGGAAAGACCACTTTACTCAAAACAGTTGCAGGGATTCTCAAACCACAGGGAGGGGCAGTTTACATTGATGGGAGGAACGTGGAGGGGATGGAGGGGAGAGAGTTGGCTCTTAAGGTGGGCTACGTGCCACAATGGGTTGAGAAGAGCCTTCCTCAATCAGTTTTCAACGCCGTTCTTATTGGAAGGCTCCCCCATTTCAGCTGGGAGCCAGGGGAGGAGGACCTCAGGAAAACAGCGGATGTTCTGGAGAGGATGGGGCTCTCAGAGTACTCATCCAGATACACCGATGAGCTCTCTGGAGGGGAGAGGCAGAAGGTTCTAATAGCAAGGGCACTGGTCCAGGATGTCAGCCTTCTCCTTCTTGATGAGCCTACAGCAAACCTGGATCTGAAACACCAGCTTGAGGTGATGGACATCATTAAGGGTGAGGTAAAGAGCGGTGTCTCCGCATTACTTGCCATCCATGATGTAAACCTGGCGCTGAAATACTGTGATAGGTTTATACTGATGAAGGAGGGGAGAATATACATGAAAGGAGGGGAGGAGATAATCACAGAAGAGGCGATGGAGGAGGTCTACGGCGTAAAGGCCAGGATAGAGCTGGTGGGGGGTCACAGGGTTGTCATCCCGCTAGGCCCCGTCTGAAAAAAATGAGGGAAAGGTTTTTTCTTAACCTCACTATACGGGCTTGGGCCTCAAAAGAAGGTGATCCTGTGCACTACATACCCAACACCAATCTGATAAAAGAGATGCTTAAGGAGATGAACCTACAGGGTGTGGAGGAGCTCTTCTCCGACATTCCGAAGGAGGTACTCATAGATTCACTGAACCTCCCAGCTGGGCTTTCAGAGTACGAGGTGGAGAGAGAGTCTCTCCAGAAGCTCTCCGCTGATTCTTATTCCCCCTGTACTCCACAGTTTCTGGGTGCCGGACTCTACCACCACGTGGTCCCTCCCGTGGTGGATTTTGTGGCCTCTCGTGTGGAGTTTTTGACCTCCTACACCCCCTATCAGCCGGAGGCCTCCCAGGGCTCTCTTCAGGCGATGTTTGAGTATCAGAGCATGATGGCCTCTTTGACGGGTATGGAGGTTGTAAACTCCTCCATGTACGACGGCTCCACCGCTTTGGGAGAGGCGCTCCTTATGGCCAAAAGGGTCACTGGCAGGAGAACCTTTCTGCTGCCAGAGGCGCTCTTCTGGGAGAAGAGGTCAGTGGCGGAGAATTACACCCGCTGGCAGGGTATAGAGCTTAAGACAGTCCCCTACAGGAGAGGGGATGGGACGCTTGATCTGGAAGGGCTAGCGGAGATGATGAGCGATGATGTGGGGGGGCTATATGTTGAGTCTCCGAACTTCTTCGGGGTTTATGAGGAGTCTCTTCCCGAACTGAAGGAGATTCTGGGTGAGAAGAGGGTTCTGATCGTGGGTGTGAATCCCATATCCCTGGCGATCCAGGAACCCCCCGGCACCTTTGGAGCGGACATAGTAATAGGGGAGGGGCAGCCTCTGGGGCTTCCAGTGAACTACGGGGGGCCGCTTCTCGGAATATTCGCCACCAGGAAGAGGTACATACGAAAGATGCCAGGGCGCATTATAGGTATGACAAGGGATGCGAAGGGGAACCCTGCATTCACAATGAC
Organism: Thermoplasmata archaeon; assembly: GCA_021160765.1. Taxonomy (GTDB): domain Archaea; phylum Thermoplasmatota; class Penumbrarchaeia; order Penumbrarchaeales; family EX4484-36; genus EX4484-36. Next base: position 1,315 of record JAGHBW010000218.1, on the reverse strand, counting down.
CCTACAGACACGTGAACAGCACATAAGGAGGGCAAGGGCCACATCAAACATATGCTCCAACGAGGCTCTCGCCGCCATAACTGCTGCTGCCTACATGGCGACTCTGGGGGAGAGGGGGTTGAAGGATCTGGCAGTGCAGATAGCCTCACGGGCGAGATGGCTGGCAGAACGTATAGACTCCCTCAAAGGGTTTTCCGCTCCGAGAATGGGAAGATACTTCTTCAATGAATTCACAGTCCGGGTGAATGGAAACGCTGAGGAGATTGTTAGGAGACTCTGGAGGGATTGGGGTGTGATGGCAGGAGTGCCTCTGGGTGGTTGGTTCCCGGAACTTAAAGACACCTTCCTAATAGCCACAACGGAGGTGCACTCGGTGGAGGACTATGAGAGGCTCCTGAAGGCCCTTCAGGAGGTGGTTGGATGAGGGAGTACCATCAGGCAACCTATCCCGAACCCCTTCTCAAAGATCTTCTGGACAAGGATGTTGGATACAGACCACCCACCTGGGAGGAGGTGAGGGATCTAAAGGAACTTCTTCCCCCCAAACTCATAAGAAAGAGCCATCTGGACATACCGAACCTGAGCGAGGCTGAGGTTGCCAGACACTTCTTCCGACTATCACAGATGAACTTCTCCGTTGAAACCGGTTTCTATCCGCTGGGTTCCTGCACCATGAAATACAACCCGAAGGTGGCGGACAGAATAGTCTCTATGCAGGCCTTACGGGGCCATCACCCGCTTCAGATGGAGGAGGCGTCTCAGGGGATACTATCCATTCTGTATGACCTCCAGGAGGCACTCAAGGAGATTGGAGGGATGGATGAGGTCTCACTTCAGCCGGCAGCAGGAGCACATGGAGAGTTCACAGGAATGCTCATCGTCAGGAAGTACTTTGAGGTGAAGGGGGAGGAGAGGGATGAGGTGATCCTTCCTGACTCGGCCCACGGTACAAACCCTGCATCCGCCGCCATGGCGGGCTTCAAGGTGGTTGAGATACCCTCCAACGAGAAGGGTCTGGTGGATCTGAGTGCGCTTGAGGCAGCCCTTTCGGAGAGAACCGCTGCATTTATGATAACCAACCCCAACACCCTCGGAAAATTTGAAGAGGATATCCTTGAGATAGCGGAGATGGTGCACAGATCTGGTGCCCTTCTCTACTATGACGGAGCAAACCTTAACGCAATAATGGGATGGGCACGCCCGGGGGATATGGGGTTTGACATAATGCACTTCAACCTGCACAAGACCTTCGCCACACCACACGGGGGAGGGGGGCCTGGCTCAGGTCCAGTGGGGGTAAAGGGGTTTTTAAGGG
>JAGHBW010000003.1 GCA_021160765.1 Thermoplasmata archaeon | reverse complement strand
CTTGAGAGGGCCAAAGCCGCAGGTCTCCTCAACGGGGATGATTAACCATGCAATGGGTTGTAAATGAAGTGGGAAGAAAGATACCCAGGGAGGTGGGGGGAAGGAGGTTGATACCCTACCGTGGCCCCTTCGTAACCCCCCCGCAGAGTGAGAGAAAATACGGACCGAAGCTATACCACATAAGCCGCCCAGGACAACAGAAGGTTCTCCATTCTATAGAGGAGGCCATCCGCAGAGTAGGTCTCAAGGATGGAATGACCATATCCTTCCACCATCACTTCAGGAATGGAGATAGGGTAATGAACATGGTCCTTGAGACCATTGAGAGGATGGGATACAAGAACATCACCATAGCACCTTCCTCCCTCTTTCCCTGTCAGGAGGAGGTTCTTCTCCGTTGCTTGAGCAAGGGGGTTGTGACGCATATAGAGGGGGGAGGTTTGAGGGGGAAGATCGGTAGATACGTCTCACACGGAAATCTGAAGGAACCGGTGAGGATAAGGAGCCACGGTGGGAGGGTCAGGGCAATAGAGGCGGGAGAACTTCACATTGACGTAGCATTCATCGGTGCACCAACAGCTGATGAGATGGGAAACCTTACTGGGCTTTACGGCCCATCCGCCTGCGGCCCCCTCTCATACTCAGTGGCAGACGCAATGTACGCAGACAGGGTGATTGCTATAACAGACAATTTAGTTCCCTTCCCCCTCGACCGCTTCTCCATATCCATGGAGTACGTTGATTACGTCGTAGTGGTGGACAAAATAGGTAATCCAGAGGACATTGTATTCGGCTCACTCAAGATCACCTCCTCCCCCACAAGACTCAAGATCGCCAAAGATGCCGTCCAGTTGGCTTATGAAGCGGGGTACGTGAAGGAAGGATTTACATTTCAGGCGGGTGCTGGTGGGATCTCTCTGGCCTTTGTGAACTTTCTGGCGGAGTTGATGAGGGAGAAGGGGATACGGGCCAGGTGGGCCAACGGAGGCACCACATCTTACCTTGTTGACCTTCTGAGGGAGGGGCTTGTGGATTACCTCAGCACAGGGCAGGCCTTTGACCTCACCGCTATAGACTCCATGAGGGTGGACAAGAACCACCTGGAGATCTCAATAGGATACTATGCAAACCCGCACAATAAAGGAACGCTTGTAAATCTTCTTGATCTGGCTGTTCTGGGTGCCACAGAGGTGGACGTGAATTTCAACGTTAACACGGTCACCTACTCCTCAGGCTTCCTTGCAGAACCCATCGGCGGCCACAGCGACGTGGCCGCTGGGTCCAAGTTCACTATACTTACAGTCCCCTTAATCCGTGGCCGCTTCCCAACGGTTGTTGACGAGGTCACAACAGTAGTGACCCCGGGGGAAACGGTGGATGCGGTGGTCACCGAAAGGGGTATAGCTATCAATCCCCGAAGGGAGGATGTTCTTGAGGCTCTTGAGGGGACATCCCTCCCCATTAAGGAGATAGAGGAGCTGAGGAGGGAGGCGTATAGGATCACTGGGGGGAAGAAGAAGCCACCGTGGGGGGAGAAGATAGTGGCTCTTGTGGAATATAGAGATGGAACGATCCTTGATGTTGTGAAAGAGGTTAAGGTATGAGGTGAGAGTATGACGGAAGATATTGAGGAGAAGTATCGTGAGGCCGTTGAGCGGGCGACGAAGCACTTTGAAGGTCTTCTAATTGAGCAGCTTGAGAGGGTTGAAAGGCTCAAGCGAGCAGAGGACTGGATTGACTACAGCAAGATCAAGCCCATAATCATAGGAGTTGTGGGCGGCGACGGCATTGGTCCGTATATAACCAGGGAAGCCCGCAGGGTGCTGGAGTTCATGCTTCAGGAGGAGGTGGCTGAAGGGAAGGTGGTTTTCAGGGATATAGAGGGCCTCACCATAGAGAACAGGGCTAAGGTGGGAAAAGCTATACCGGATGACATCCTTGAAGAACTGAAGAAGTGTCATCTTATATTGAAAGGTCCAACAACTACACCCAGAAAGGGTGACCCCTGGCCCAACATAGAGAGTGCCAATGTGGCCATGAGGAGGGAACTGGACCTCTTCGCCAATGTGAGGCCGGTTAAGGTTCCCAAGCTGGGAATAGACTGGGTCTTCTTCAGGGAAAACACGGAAGGGGCGTACATGCTTGGTCCCAAGGGGATCATGGTGACCGATGACATGGCCTTTGATTTTAAGGTTATAACAAGGCAGGGTGCAGAGAGGATTATCCGACTGGCCTTTGATTACGCTAAAAAGAACAACATAAACCGGGTGACTGTGGTAACAAAGGCCAACGTTATTAAGACCACAGATGGCCTCTTCCTCTCCGTGGCGGAAGAGGTGGCAAAGGAGTATCCTGAGGTGGAATGGGATGACTGGTATGTGGATATAATGTCCGCCAAATTGATTGACCCGGCCAGGAGGTCTCAGTTCAGGGTGATCGTCCTCCCGAATCTCTACGGGGACATACTAACCGATGAGGCGGCTCAGATACAGGGCGGTGTGGGCACTGCGGGGGCGGCCAATATAGGTAAGAGGTACGCAATGTTTGAGGCGATACACGGCTCTGCACCCAGAATGGTGAAGGAGGGAAGGGCCATATATGCGGATCCCTCCAGCATGCTGAAGGCTGCCTCCATGCTCCTCAGGCATGCAGGATTTACGGAGAGGGCAGATAAACTTGACAAGGCCCTGGACATCTGCACGCTATATGAGAAGAAGGTTGTTGTGACTGGAAGGAGCGATGGAGCAACAGGTGAGGAGTTCTCCAATTATGTAATGGAGACCCTGAAGGACCCTGATCTTGAGAAGAAGTGGGAGGAGTATCACAAAAGGTTTGTGGGGAGCGGGGAGTGAGGTGGTAGTTG
>JAGHBW010000135.1 GCA_021160765.1 Thermoplasmata archaeon | reverse complement strand
TATCCTAAGAGAATTGTTCTTAATCTGGTAATTAAACATGTTTTCACCCCCGGGGTGTTACTACATTAACAGGTGGAGAGCCAGAGGTTAATTGGTTTTCGTGGTTAAATATTTTTCCATACTGGACCGATAGCTTTTTTTTAACAAAAGATGAATTAATGAAAAAAGACAGGAAGGGGGCAGAACGATTTAAAAGGACCTATCTAATATCCATTACCATGATTCGCTTCACCATCCCCCAACAGCTTCCAGAGGAAATGGTAGTACCATCTGTTTCTATAATGAGGAAGAAGATTGTTATTGTGAAGAATGACCAGTACCAACCTATAAGTGATGGTGAGAAGCCTCTAGCGCCGGAGGAGATCGTTGAGGATCTTTTAAAAAGATTCAGCAGAGTTCACATTCTTGATCTGCTGGGCATCCAGCGGGATGCTCCCCAGTGGGACGTTATTAAGAACCTCTGCGAGGTAGGGCCAATATGGGCGGATGTAGGCGCCGCCACATCCGACAGTGTTATTGACGTTATAATGGCGGGGGCGGAAGCTGCAGTCCTTTCCCTTAAGTTTCTAGAGAGTCTGGATGAGGTCGCTAGTGCTCTTGAACTTACGGACAACGTTGTTGTTCAAATAGATTTGGAGGAACGAATTCTCGGACCAGACAAATTGAAGAGGTTCAGGGGGATGAAGGAACTCATTCAGGAGCTTAGCATTTTGGGTGTTAAAAGGATAATCATCTATGACCATAAAAACAAACCCGATGGTTCTCTCCCACCCACCACACCCAAAGATGTAGAGCTCTACTGGGCAGCTAAGACTTTGAAGGAAGGGGAGGAGGCTTTAAACGCAGGCTACAGCGGTACGATAGTCTCTCTAGGCCACCTTTTAGGAGGTGAGGGGTGAATGAACCTTTTGAAGAAGATAATTAAGGCTGTTTACGTGGTTGAGGGAAGAAAAAAGCTCAGGAGAAGGGAGATGGAGCTTATATTACAGTATAAACTCTCCTGGTTTGACCCTAACATTGCTAAAAGGGTTGTTGAGGCTGCTATCAGCAATTCGCTTGTAAGAGCGGAGGGGGAATATTTCGTCCCTTCACAGGATGTAATGGAGATAGAGGTGGAGCCAGATTTTCATCCTCCGGAGGAATTTGACCCCGATAGCCTCAAGGTTGACCCAGTAGAGGAGATCCTTAAGCACGTCTCATCAAAAGGCACGGCCAAACACGAGCTGGTGAAGCTGGCTAACAGACTTAAAGATAAGTACTCCGTCAATTACGAGACTGCACTTATAATGGCGGGCTATGAACTGGGAGCCGATATGAGTCGTTTTGTAGATGGTGCATACAGAAGGCTTCTTATGGAGGGGGCATAGGGGGCGATATCCTGAAAATGGAAGGGCGGGAGGAGGGAAAGAGTACCTGGGAACACCATTTTCCTACGCTGAAACACCTCCGGAAAAAAGAGGTATTTGAAGAGTTTCTCAACCTTGCCTCCCGGGGAATGGTGAAAGAGTCTCTTTTAAAGAGTGTAGAGGGTGAGGAGGGTGTATTCCTTGAAGCCCTTAAGTGGAAGATTGCCTTAGATTACAGAGTTAAAGGGCTCTTCCCCTCCCCTCCTTCAAAAAGAGACCTCCTTCTTTTGCGAAGAAAAAAAATCTACAGAAGTCTAGAATACCTCTTGACGGCACAGGATTTAAAAGGGCTGGCGGAGGAGATCCCTTTAATTGAGTCGGTGGAATTGAGGAGTAGTGGGAGAAGGGAGGGGGAGAAGATAATTAAATATCTTGAGAACAACCCCCCCCACGACCCCTTTCTTCTAGCAGATGCTGAGCTTTCCATGTTGAGGTTTTTTAAGGCGGTCCAGCCGGAAAGGGTGTATCCCGAAACAGATCACATTCTTGAATGGAGAGAGGACCGTTATCACTTTCCACTTCTCGCCGTTGAGGCAGCGGAAGCCTGTCTACTTAAAGACTCCCCCGATGAAGCTATCAAACTCACTGAAGAGGGGCTAAGAACAGCGAAGGCGGCGGAAAATCACTGGATGGTGGGAAACCTTCTCATTATCCAGGCGGAGGCCCTTCGGGAGGTGGGGAAGACCGCCGATGCTGAGGATTCTTTAAAGCGTGCAGCTATATCCTTCGGCAAGGCGGGACAGAGACTAGCTGAGGCCCTTTCAACACTTGAGCTCTCACTTCTTTATTTAAGAGAGGGAAGGCTGGAGGAGTCAAAAAGAGCTTTGAAGAGGGCGAGAAAGGGTGTCAAAAAATACGGAGGATTAGAAGAAAAAGCCCTTCTTACCGCAACAGAGGTCCTTTACATCTTTCGGGGTGATTTCTCAAAAAGAAAGAAGAAAAAAACTCTTCTCTCAGCAATAGAAAGATATCCCTTCCGGGAGTACAGAAGAGCGTATAATATTCTGTGGGAGGCTGTAGAGGGAGAGGAGTGGCTTAAAGAGGATCCGGAAACCTCCATGCTCTTTGAAAGGGGTGTGGAGATCACAATCTCACGGCGGGTTGTTGAGATGATAAAGGAGAACGCTAAAGTGGCTTATCCAAACGAGTTCGGGGCCCTTCTTCACGGCTATCCCCATATAAGTTCATTGGAGCCCATTGTTGATTCCGCCAGAGGGAGGAGGTCCTTTATGTTCTCCATGTGGTACAGATTCAGCGGGAAGGCTCTTGTAGCTGATGGCATGGTCCACTCTCACCCTTCTGGAGTGGCCAGGCCCTCAAGAGCAGACCTCTACATGTTCGGCAAGTTCCGGGTGAATCTCATTATAGGATATCCCTTTACTGATGATTCTATAGCCGCCTACGACTCCATGGGAAACAGAATAGATTTCAAGATTGTTGAGGATTGAGGATTTCTTCCCTATCCTTTTCCCTCTTAAAGGAGTCTTCCCTCCTCCCTCTCAACCTCACTTATGGCACTAATCTCTGCCAGTAGCGTTATTCCCAGAACGACACCTATGGAAACCAGAGCCACAATGGGGGATATTCGGGGTTGGGTGAAGAACATACTGGCCTCTCCCTTAGATATCATGTAGGAGCCAAGGTTAACGAAGAGGGGCATGGCAAGGTATAGGGCGGCTACAGCCGAGATCAGAGCGAGTATTCCACCCTCACCTAAAAGTAGCTTCATAACCTCACCCCTGCTGAAACCCAGGGCGGAGAGCAGGGCTATCTCCCTCCTCCTCTCCTTCAGGCTAACAGTAAAGACCGCTCTCAGAAGTACATATCCCACCAGGAGGGATATAATAGAAGAAAGGTAGAATATCCTGACCATGGCATCCCTTGCCTCTGGGGAGATCTCCTCCATAAAGCCCATCTCTCTAAGGAGTGGTTTCACAGGCGTTTCGCTCCAGATGGTACGGGGGGCACCAGGCTCCTCCACAGCCCTTGCACCCACGGAGAAGGAGAGGGCAAGGAGAAGAAGCAGGGAGGAGACGACAAGCAGTGCCACCATAACACCGCTCATATGAGCTCTTCGGGCTATGCTGGCGTAGATGTATTTAAGTGGAGTGAAAGGGTCGGCTTCGGTCACTTCCCCCCACCCCCTATAACCCCATCCCTTATGT
>JAGHBW010000249.1 GCA_021160765.1 Thermoplasmata archaeon | reverse complement strand
TAGAACTTTTACTATATAAAGATTCCTGGTTTTTGAAACACTTTGAGGACAATTGCGTTAACTAGCCAGATGGAAAAAACGATGAGGGGGTTATATATTCCCGCCCCGAAATATATCTGCATAAAGAACCTCTTCGTCTTCAACATAGCCCCCGTGAAACGTCCCAGGGAAGAGATGGAGACCCCCGTCAAGGGAAGGGGAGACGCCTATGGGAAGTGAGCCGGGATAGGAGTGAGATAATGGATCCACAACAAGCCAATATCCGTAGGAATCCTGATAGAAGGCCACCGGTAATGTGGTGCGATAGCTCTCCCCAATGCTGAGTGCTAGCCCCGCTGGGTTCCACCCCGCGTAGAGCATAAGGTAAGCATGTCTTTCCGCCACAGCTATCCTCACATTCCCCCCAATGGAGGTTATCATTGAACCTAGAAGAAGTGCTACGTCCTCACAATCCCCCGCCCCCAACCTCAGGGTCTCCATAGGGCTCGCCCAGTAGTTGGCAAGGCCCCCGGGGTCGCTAATGTAATCTATGTTCTCCTCAACCCATCTGTAAAGATGTATAATCTGATCCAGACCAAACTCCCCCGTCAGATTTCCCAGTATTCTTACAGTTTCATTTCTTATCTCTCCAATTTCCCCCCATATCTTGCCATTGACCAAATCGTACAGTTCCCTATCCGCGTGAATACGGTATTTTGCCACCTCCGGCAGTGGCAATGCCTTGACAGTTGAGGACTGTGTTGACACGGAAGGGTAGTGGTGCCATTTTCCCTCCCTACCGGCATATATGTCCAGTACCACCTGAAGTGTGTAGTCCCCATCCTTAGGGGGTCCGGGAAGGTGTAATATTCCCACAACCTCCTCGCCACTCACCTCCCGCATAACTTCAACACTTCCCTCCTTACCCCCTGCCCGCATGGTTATGCTCTTTACATACAGGGAATCCTCGGAGGTGTTGTTCACCTTAAGAAGATATACACCACCCATGGAGACATAAAATCCATCCCAGAGTGGGGCCCAGGAGACCTTAAAAGAATAAGGGATTCTGAGAGATGTTATTGGTTGTGGAAGAGGCTCTTCAGGGGTGGGAAGTGTTCTGTTGGCAGGGGGATTAAGATAGGGCTCTGTAAAGTGAGGTATGCCCACCTCCCCACCATGCTGATAGAAGTAAAAGCCGGCGGCAAGAATAATGAAGGAGAGTGTCAAAACGCCTGCAACGGCATGGGACTGTTTCATAGTAGGTGAATATTATCACCGCCTTTAAACTGTTTACCGAAAGTTTAATTGCCCTTGAGGAGAAATACACACCGTTGTCCACCAAAAGAGAACCATCGGTTAAGATACTGAAGATTCCAAGAAGGGAAGAGGTGGAGGTGGGGGAGGAGTGGAAGGTACTCACCCCCGGGACAAGATGGGAGTGTTTAAAATGCGGAGATTGCTGCAGAAGGCCGTATAGAGTGAACATTACATGGGTGGAGTTCAAAAGGGCTACAGAGGATCAGGAGATGAGAGAGAAGTTCCGGGTGGACGGAGTTATTATTGATCCTGAAACTGGATTAAGCCATCCATTTTTCAACATTTCTGGTGGGTGTCCATTCTTGGACCCGGAGACGAACCTCTGCACCATCTATCCAAAGAGGTTCTATACCTGTGCAACCTGGCCCTTTCTCCTCCACACGGATGGAAGAATATATTATTCAACGGAGTGCCCCGGGTTTGGCCGCGGCCCCCTTGTGGACCCGTGGAAGGTGTTGAGTGATATACTGTATCACCGGGAGAGGGCGGGAATGATCACGGAGGAGGATAGGGTTGAGAGGGCAAAAAGATGGATAGAAAGAAACTTCGGTAAAAAGAAGAGATATCTAACCCCTGAGGAGTATTAGGCCTCTTTTTCAAGAAGGACTGGGATAACCATAACCGGAACGTCCAGGAGGGGGAGTATCTTGGATATTATTTCTGATTCCCCTTTCTGCGTGGGGGAATATAAATAGCCGAGAATGACAAGGGAGGGGTTAACATCGTGGATGACCTCCAGGATCTTGGCAGGCACCGTTGTATTCTTAGCCGTTTCAAGAAGTGGTTCAACCCATACACCCTCCTTAATCCCCAGCCTTGTGAACTCCTTTAAGGCCTTTGAACCCTTCTGCCTCTCCCCGGGGAGTATCTCTTTAACCACATACAGCACCTTAAGCTCCCTTCCCATATTCCTGGCAATAGATACTATATATGGCGCGGTGGCCCTGGCAGCCTCCGGTGAAGATGTTGCCGCCAGTATTGGACCTTCCGGGATATGAAGCTCTCCCTCACCCTCCCCCTCCGGAGAGACCGCCTCCTGCCAGCCAAGAGAGGGGAGAATAAGTGGTGAGTGGTACTCTCCTTTGAAGCGCTTCTCCTTGGGAAGCTCTCTTTTGAAAACCACCGTCCTGTATGGATAGGGGATCTCAACCCCCTCCTCATCAAAGGCGTCTTTTATCCTTTTAAGCACCTCACTTCTTATAGCATATCTATCCCTGGCATCCGGTATCCAGTATCTAACCTCAAGGTTCACTGAGAACTCTCCAAACTCCTTCATCCATACAAGAGGCCTCGGGCTTTTAAGTATGAAAGGGAACTCCTCAAGGATGTTCAGGATGATCTTTTCCGCCAGTCGCCAGTCCGACCCGTAGCTTATCCCAACATTAAGCGTCTCAGCGATGCGTGTGTCAGGCCGACTGTAATTCCACACCTGCTCTCTGGCCATGATTGAGTTTGGAATTGTTATGTATTCCCCCTCTGGAGTGACGATTCTCGTGGACCTCAAACCGATATCCACAACATCCCCCCAGGTGTCCCTCCCCTCGTAAACCACTCTGATCCTGTCTCCTATCTTAAAGGGTTTGTCTATGGCGATCTGTATTCCCGCAGCTAGATTGGCTACAGTATCCTGCAGTCCGAATGCCAGAGCAAAGCCAATGAGCCCCAGAGAGGTGGCAACCGCCAGTGGATCCAGCCCAATTGCTACAAGGGCCACTGTTATACCCAGGAAGAATATGGATATCTTAGCGAATTTTCCAATAGCGTGGGCGGTGTGAACATCCATCTTCTCCGGTGAGAGATATGTTGCAGCCAGAAGCTCAGCCACAATTTCAACAAAGATATAGGTGCCGGAGATGATCATTATAAAGACAGAGATGCTTTCTATGAGACCCCAGAAGGGTATGTTTTCGGGTCCAAGTACATACTTCAGGGAGATGTAGAAAACCAGTACGGCGAAGAAGAATTTGGTGACGGCGATAAGGTTCTTGAAGACCCTCCTTTTAACGCTTATCATCTTTTTTCTGGGAACTGCCAGGAGGAAGACCACGGATATTATGCTCTCCAGAAGTGGGGAAAGAAGAACCTGAACGAAGAAATATCCCAGGACAAAGGCTACAATTAGATTGATGATGCTCCCCAGGGTTATCTGGTATCCCGCAGCTCCAACAGTCATGCCCAAGGAGAGGTCAAAGAACCTTAGGAACACCTGTACAACGATAATGAGGACTATGAGAACAAAAAGTATCACAAGGATCTTGTTGAGGGCGGGGTAGAGCCTGTGGGTTGTCCTTGTTGTGATCTTCTCTCTCAACCTTTTAATCTGCTTGGGTGTCCTCTTCTTACCCTCTCTTGTTTCCTTCAGCGCCAGATTGATCTCCAGATCTATAAATATGTGGGTTATCCACCGGGCCAAGAGACGGGCCAGATATATGCTGAGCAGAACCCCCAGAAGAAGGGCGACTCCCAGCCCTGCCATCTTTATATAGTTCAGAACTTCCGCAGAGAGCATCCTACACCTTCATAACCTAACTTCCATTTAATCGTTGTTCTCTCTTCATGTAAAGGAAGATAAACAGGGCTGCTGCTAAGATCACCCCCACCGTGGACGCAGCGGCTCTGCTCACCCCGGGGACCTCTACAACTATCTCGTCCTCTCCGCTCTCCCCTTCAGGGTCGGTCACACGCACCCTGACCCTGTACTTTCCTCCAAAAATGTAGGTGTGTCTTACCCGCCAACCCTCCCCTGTCTTACCATCTCCAAAGTCCCACATGATTGTAAGGTTTCCGACGTCAGAAGGGCTGTCAACACCACCCTCCAGCGTAAAGGTGTACTCCTTCCCCTTGCCCTCATATCTTATTTTTGGTGTTGGCGGTAGGTTTCTGACGATAACCCTCACCGAACCCTCCCACACACCCCCCATTCCATCCTCCGCACTCACACTTATGTCATATATGCCAGAGGTGTTAAAGTACCTGCGGAAATATTCCCCTCTGACCAAAATGCCCCCCATCGTCCATTTGAAGGAGAGGTGGTCACCATCCTTGTCCTCTCCCTGAACCTGGAGGAGCACCTCATCCCCCTCCTCTACCTCCAGAAGCTCACCGTTGAACTGTACCGGTTTACTTGAGACGTACGCTACAGGCAATACTCGCCCCTCCGGGGGGCTGTTGTCTACATGGAGTTGTAAAAGAAGATGGGATTCCACCCCTCTCTCGTCCACCGCAGTGACGTTAACGAAGTAGTATCCGTGTTTCTTGTAGTAATGAACCACCCTCAACCCCTCCCCAAAGTAGCCATCTCCAAAATCCCATGTAACACGTACCACCCTTCCATCCGGGTCCCATACTGTACAGTTGAAGTATACCCATTGCCAGCTCTTCGGTTCCTCCGGTGTCAGGTTTACAACTATTCTTGGGGGCATATCCACTACCACCAGAACTCTCTCCTCTGCTGTGAGGCCTCTGTCTGTTTCAACAATCATTCTAACTGTAAAGTTCCCTGACAGCGTATATCTATGTCGGAATGTCCCCCCACTGTTCATTCCCTCGGTACCATCACCCCACTCAATCCTGTAATAGGAGATCCCCTCTTGGGGTGATGTGGTTAGATTAACCCCAATCTCATGTCCAGGAAGTATGTGATAGACCCCCTCCCGCAACCACCTGCCACCCCCTAAGGAATATCTTATTTCTGGCGGTTGGGGCCCGGTAATGTAGAAAAGAAGAGATTCAAAAATGGTTGAAGAGGATGCGAAGAGCGGATCTCTGAAGGGGGAGGAGGGGAGGGCTAACCCCGCATCACTTAACCCTCCAGAAGGATTCTGCCCGTCGCCCCACATGAGGGGGACCCCTGCTCCGGAGACCTTCATGGTTCCAGAGATGTTAATTACAGTAGGAGAGGTGGAGAGCGGTGGAAAGGTTGTGTTTATCAGAAGGTATCTCCACACCCCATCCGAGGATATTTTGAAACCCAGCAGATCCCCGAGAGCATCAGCCGCTTCACTTCCCCCCGGCCTCTCAGGGGAGAGAAGTGCTAGAATCTTTCCACCACTATTTACAAACGAACGCAGCGCTTCCATCTCCTTCTCTGTGTACCCTCCGGTGGCCTCCACCACCACATAGAGGTCTACCCCTTCAAAGGTTGAATTTGTTATTGTAGTGGAGAGGTAATTCACCTCCTTTAGCAGGTTGGAAAGCGTGAGATTCAACGATGTGAACGATCTCATATCAGAGTGGTGAAGGTCAAGAATTGCAGTGCTCTCTGATCTAACCTCTATAACCATTTCACCTTTCTCTGGAAACCTACCTTGGTTTCCGCTCAAATCCTCAGCAACAACAAATATCCTGTACACACCACCATCTGAGGGGAGGGTGAAGATTGCGTCAATCCAACCGCTGAAGGGATCGTAAGTAAGAGATGTTGGAGGGAGTATCCTCTCGGGCATCGTTCCTGAGGAGAGGTGAAGAGTCAGACCCCCACTCCTAATTCCCTGATTGTCCCAGACGGAAACCTTCAGGTGGACAGGGGGGGTTATTGGACTGGGAGGGGGGTGGAGAATCACCACAGGAGATTCGCGATCCTCCTGAAACCTAACAGTAATATTACCCGTTAAGGGGAATCTGAAGTGATAACGGGAGGTGACAACCTCGTAATGGTAAAAAACGCCCGCAACACCGCTGGGAAGCGGAAAAGATAGTCTATACACACCATCCCCGGCGAGCTTTTTAAAGAATTTACCCCCTCCAACAACCTCTCCGGAGACCCAGACATCTCTAATTAAATCAGGTGTTTCAGATCTGGCTTCAAACATGATATTGGAAGGCGGGGCAGAGGTGTCATTTATTCTTATGGGTTTGAGGTCCACTGGCTCCATAACCCGTTTCACTGCCTCGTCCCAGTAAGTCCTTGAGAGTAGGATGTTCCCAGTATAATATTCATCAAAGAAGCTTTTTGGAAAATATATGCCGAGACCGATGGCGGTATCAGGATGCATGTTCCCCAGAAATCTCTTAAGGACCACCTTTTGAAGGCTGTGGAGAAGATGCGTGGCGTTTTCACGGAGAGGGGGCGAGAGGCTTTCATCCGTACTGATCCTGAGGAGCAGATCCCCCAGATCCCGGTATATCTCCTTCCTCCAGGGGTGGTGGCTCTCATCCCTTATCTCACCGAGCCTGAGAAGCTGTGATCTGTTCAGATTGTAGATGTGCTCTGCAAGATTGCTGAGAACAGACGTTATGTTATTTATGCCACGAAGCTCTACCGCAGCCAGGCTTTTGTATTCTTTCCCTGACGGATATTCATCGGCATATGAGTCAACAATGTGCTCTGCCATCTCTTTTGGGTCAACACCACCTGAGCGAAGGGGGGATAGGACAGAGGAATAGTTCCAGCCGGGGGATGGCTCCTCATCAAAGGAGGCCACCATGTAATCTGCAATGGGGGAGAACTGGTAAGCAGTTTCCAGATGACCCAAAGAGCAGAGGTCAAAGCCGATAATGTCTATTTCCTGTACCGTGGTGTTTTCAAGTGCTCTGGAAAGGGCCTCTGCCGCCCTGACCATCTCCATGTCGTGGCCAGATGTTATATCTGAGCTAACCCCCCGGGTGAGGGTAAAAGAAGAGGCGTCTCTTGAGTAGCGCAGTATGCCCGTTCCATGATCCCATATCACCAGCATATAATGTCTGGCTGGAAAGGTTTTAACCCCCCATACCACGAAATCCTCCAAGGTTTTCTCATCCGCCATGTCCAGTTCTCCAAGTCCTGAATCCAGACGAAGGGAGGAGAGTGCTTCATCCCCCCCATCGTACATGATATAGTACCGCCTTGTATCAGTCCAGTCTCCCCAGCGGCTATCGTATCCAGGTGTTCGGTCCACCTGCACTATTATGTTTAAACTGTCCGATGAGCCTACACGCTCCATCTCGTTAATGTCGTTTATGGCCTCTCCCTCAAGAGAGTTATCCCCGTTCATGTATATAAGAACGGTCCATTCTTTTGGAGCTGTTTCCTTCACACCCGAGGAGTCGGATCCGGGTATGGGAAGAAGGAGAAAGAGTGTTAATAATGGAAGAAGGGCCCTCATCACTCTACTCCTCCAAAAACTCTTGCAGATCCTCATCAATCT
>JAGHBW010000212.1 GCA_021160765.1 Thermoplasmata archaeon | reverse complement strand
CATTGTTAGGACCACCTTCCGCACTGAGAGGGGAGGAGTGATCCTGGCCAAGTCATACTGCAACGTTCACGGTCTTTGGACAAATTCTGAAAAACTGGAGTTGTAAATAGGAGGTGAGAAGAAATGGTAGTAATTGGAGAGAGATTTCCGGAAGTAGAGGTAAATACCACCCATGGAAAGATGAAGTTGCCCGACCACTTCAAAGGAAAGTGGTTCGTGCTCTTCAGCCATCCTGCGGATTTTACCCCCGTCTGCACCACAGAGTTCTATGCTATGCAACTGCGCCTTGATAAGTTCAGAGAGCTGGGTGCAGAGGTCATAGGGCTCAGTGTAGATCAGGTGTTCAGCCATCTGAAATGGATGGAGTGGATCAAGGACAACCTGGACGTTGAGATAGAGTTTCCGGTAATAGCTGACGACAGAGGTGAGCTGGCTGAGACTCTGGGGATGATTCCCAGCGGTGCCACAATAACAGCAAGGGCGGTCTTCATTGTTGATCCTGAGGGAACCGTCAGGGCCATCGTCTATTATCCGGCTGAAGTTGGCAGAGATTGGGATGAGATCCTGAGGGCGCTTAAAGCACTTCAGACTAGCGATAAGCATCACGTTGCACTTCCCCACAAATGGCCGGAGAATGAGCTGGTCAAGGATCGCGTAATAGTCCCCCCCGCCTCAACCACAGAGCAGATCAAGGAGAGGGAAGAAGCAAGGAAACGAGGAGAGATAGAGTGTTACGACTGGTGGCTCTGTCACAAGGGCCTCTGATCGTTTTAGGGTGATTTTTATCACCTTTTTTTATTTATTTTAATTTCATACTAGTTTAGATAAGAGGTGTTTTTGATGGGAAAAAAAGGTAGAGAGATCGTTGGAGAGAGCGTGGATGAGCTGATTAATCTTCTCAACAGGGCACTTGCAGATGAATGGCTTGCCTACTATCAGTACTGGGTAGGCTCAAAGGTTGTGGTTGGGCCCATGAAGGGTGAGGTCATAACAGAGCTAACAGAACATGCGGCAGATGAGCTCAGGCACGCTGAGATGCTTGTTGCAAGAATAATGCAGTTAGGCGGCACCCCAATACTCACTCCCGAGGAGTGGACGAAACTAACAAATTGTGGATATGACACCCCCACCGACCCCGATGTTAAAAAGATATTGGAGCAGAACATAAACGGTGAGAGGTGCGCCATAGAGGTTTACAGAAAGCTTATGGAAAAAACGAAGGATATTGACCCCATCACCTATGAAATGGTGCTGGGGATTATGAGGGATGAGGTGGAGCACGAGGATGACCTACAGAGCCTCCTGGAAGATCTCGAGAGGGTAAAGTATTAGCCAGGGGGGAGGTAGTTGCCGGAAGAGGGTGACACCGCCCCGGAGTTCTGCCTGCCAGATGGAAATGGGGAGGAGGTATGCCTGAAGGACTTCCGTGGAAAATGGCTGGTACTCTACTTCTACCCCAAAGACAACACCTCCGGTTGTACTCAGGAGGCAAGGGATTTCTCCGCACTTATAGAGGATTTCAGGAGAATAGGTGCAGAGGTTGTGGGGATAAGCCCAGACTCTCCTGAGAGCCACAGGAGGTTTGCCGACAAACACGGTCTGAAGGTCACACTTCTCAGCGACCAGGAGCACAGTGTTCTTGAGAGATACGGCGTCTGGCAACTGAAAAGAATGTACGGTAGGGAATATTACGGGGTTGTGAGAAGTACTTTTCTTTTGGACCCAAAAGGAGTTATAAGGAAGGTGTGGAGACGGGTAAAGGTCAAGGGACATGTGGATGAAGTGCTTGAGACTCTTAAAAGCCTCAACACACCTTCTTAACCCTTTTTATCTTTTAAATATGTATCTTCTTCCGCAGAGGTCCACGGGCCTATAAAAAGCACATATTGGTGGAAGGAGAAAGTGGAAGAGAATGAGGAGTGTCTGAACGGCCAGGCTTTTCCACCCTGCGAAATCCTTTTATAGAACGTCAATATAGGGGTTTACTTGGAGGTGATGCGAGATGCTGGGCAGTGGGTATCCTGTTGTTGTTCTGAAGGAGGGAACCACAAGGGAGAGCGGCAGGAGTGCTCAGGAGAAGAACATTATGGTCGCCCAGGCCATCGCTGAGGCTGTAAGGTCCACTCTGGGCCCGAAAGGATCCGATAAGATGCTGGTGGATTCACTGGGGGATGTGGTAATCACAAACGATGGAGCAACCATCCTCAAGGAACTTGAGGTGGAGCACCCAACAGCCAAGATGATCATTGAGGTAGCTAAGGCACAGGACCAGGAATCCAAAGATGGAACTGTGACAAGCGTTATACTGACCTCTGAGCTCCTGAAGAATGCCGGGGAGTTGATGGCTCAAAAGGTACATCCTACCATCATACTGGACGGATACCGGATGGCCGCTGAGAAGGCTGTTGAGATTCTCAGGAATATGGCAAGGGAGGTTAAGCCTGACGACGCGGAGACTCTGAAGAAGGTGGCGGAGACCGCCATGACGGGGAAGATATCAGACAGTTTCAAGGAGTATCTGGCAGAACTGGCGGTGGAGGCTGTCAGGAAGGTAATGGAGGAGAAGAACGGGAGGATCGTGGTGGATATAGATAACATTAAGGTGGAGAAGAAGCAGGGAGGCTCCATCAAGGACTCCCGCATTATAGAGGGGGTAATACTGGACAAAGAGGTAGTACACCCTGGAATGCCCAAGGAGGTTAAGGACGCTAGGATCCTCCTCCTCAATCAGGGTCTTGAGGTGAAGAAGACGGAGGTGGACGCCACCATAAGAATCACCAGCCCGGATCAGCTCCAGGCCTTCCTGGATGAGGAGGAGAAGATGCTCAGGGATATGGTGGAGAAGATCAAGTCCTCCGGCGCCAACGTCGTCCTCTGCCAGAAGGGCATTGACGACCTCGCCCAGCACTTCCTCGCCAAAGCGGGTATCTACGCCGTAAGACGCGTGAAGAAGTCCGACATGGAGAAGCTG
>JAGHBW010000248.1 GCA_021160765.1 Thermoplasmata archaeon | reverse complement strand
GTTTTCGTCGTACCCGTAACTAGATGCGACCCTAGATTTTCTACACTCACTTTCTTTGCCACGCTCCGGTTCAAGACCGCTAAACCTATGACCCTGCATCCTATTAGTGCTAGATCGCCCATATTCTCAGAACCAATCTCAACGGTGATGTTCGTCTTCTCCACATTTCCTGCTCTATCAACAGCAGTGGTTTCTACATGATAATATCCGGCGCCGGAATATGGGACTTGCAGGCCATAGACACTTCCATCATAAAAGGTTGAGATGATCTTTATAGGCTTCAAGTCGTCTCTCCCGTAAAATATTCTGGATGTAAGACCAGATTTCTCAACGCCAGAATACTGATCTTCTACCAGCATACGGAAGGTTATAGTGCCGTCTTGGCGTGTGTTCTCCTTGTATGCGATAGTCGGATTCTCAGAGTCAACATAAAGGGTAAAGGAAAGCTTCCTAACAATAGAGGCACCGGGGGGAAGATTGTCCAGTGAGAGTACGCAATCAAGTTTTCCAGAGGTGGTGGGGGTAATTAAAGGAAGGGAGTAATAGCCATTATTAGACAGGGAGGTGGAGAGGTGCCACCTCCAATTGTTGAAATCTCCGCCATCTAGTGTGAAATTAAAGTCATCCATAATGGGGATGAAACTGCTTCTGTTCCCATCTCTCGTGTAAAAATTGAGAATGACGTTGCTGATCAATACCTTCTCTCTCCCCTTCACCCACTTGCCGAGGATATTCCTTCCCTGGTCATCAAGAAGGTTTCCGTGCCAGTTTATTCCTATTCTTTTTGAATAAAAGAAGGCGTCCTTCCAGAGGTATCTCCATTCCTTGCCGGAATTATTGAAGACCCTGAGTTCTAAAGTGTAATTCCCTTCAGGTAAGGTCCAGTACATCCTTATCCTCATGCTTAGGTTCCAGCCGGAAGAGGTTCTGAGAAGTGTTATGCCATCCGGAGGGATGTCTGCGTATTCTTCAGCCTCTGAGGTGTCTGCATGGAAGGAGCGCAGAAAACCGCCGCGGATTCCAAATCTGAAATTGTCGTGAATAAAGGTTAGATTGAAGTGCGTGAGGTCATTTGCTGGGAAAGAAAAGGTGAAATTATAATTGTACAGGGGAAAGAGGTTGTAATCTGAGTTTGGGGTAATTGTGAGAGCTGCCCCCCCACTGGTTGTGAGGCTACCCTCACCCTCCCCGTCCATCTCCACTGCACTCCCTTCACTCAGCAGGGTAAGTGCGGGAATGGAGAGAATGAGGGCCAACAACATCAATATGGCCCTTCCCCCGGGGCTGGAATTTGCAAACATATTCTCACGGTCTTTTTATCAGATAAAGTTTATCTTCAGCGGGTATATAAAGATTGGGAAAAGGTGAGTGGTTGTGCCCAAGGGCAGAAAAAAAGGGGCACAACCGGATTCTTTATTCCTAATAGAGGTTCAAGCAGGTGGACACCTCCTTTCAAGGGGGGCTTAAACACAGGAGGGGCCTGATGTTAGGGGGCATGCCTTGAAAGGAGGCATCTTTTTTCCTGCTGTATATTCCCTTATTGTTGGAGAATATATAAAAAAAATCAGAAAAAAATGGTAATGATATTTAAGTATTACTGTGCCCCCCTCACTCTATTTACATCACACTCTTAACCCTCCCTCATGAGACAATTTATATCTCAAGAAGTTGTATGTTAGGGATGCTGGACGGTGAGTATTATGGCGAGGAGAAAAACCTGGGTAGAAAAGCTTCACGATAAAAAGGATCTTCCCAAAGTGGTTAAACTGGAGGGAAAAATGAGCAAACGATTTGGAGAGGGGACAATGGTAATCCCTTCCCCAGTGGAGGTTGATGCTGTGATGAAGATGGTACCGGAGGGGAGAGTTATCACTGTTGAGGAGATAAGGAAGTATCTTGCCAGGAAACACGGAACTGATATTGCGTGCCCCTTGACCACAGGCATATTCGTCTGGATAGCGGCCAACGCTGCTGAGGAGATAAGGGAGAGGGGTGGAGGTGAGATAACGCCCTACTGGAGGACTCTGAAGAGCGGTGGTTATTTGAACGAAAAATATCCGGGGGGTGCTGAGAGACATAAAGAACTTCTGGAGGCGGAGGGCCACACCGTTGTAAGAAGAGGAAAGAGGTATCTGGTTGAAAACTATAGAGAGAAGGTCTTCATTCCTTAGAGGTCTCCTAAAATAAATTCTTGGGGAGTTCCGCTGGGAAGATGGACACCTCTCAGTCCCTTCAGCTTCTTATAATGGCTGAAAACTCCGAAATTGTGTATTGGAAAGGTGTGTTTTGGTTGGAGAACTTGGAAGATCTCTAGGAATCCACCTAGGTCCTCCAGGCGAGGATCAGCTACCAGGAAAGCAAGATCCACACCATTATATTCCTCTAGTTCTCCAAGCACTCTTTTCCACATCCTTTCTGCTTCTCTTCTGTTCTTCTCAGTGTCATCAGGCCAGACCCACCTCGCCAGATCCCCGGCGAAGAATATTCTACAGCCGTCCTCCAGCTCCAGAAGGTATGCAACTCCCTCATCTGTGCTGGGAAAGGTCTGTATTACAACTCCGTCCAATGTTACTTTTCCTCTTAGCGGTACAACCACCTTTGGTGAGAATCCCCGTGCTATGTCCTCTGGCGTGTCACGGGGAAGGATATATTGGGCGTTTTTAACAATCGTTGAAACCGATGGAGAGAAATGGTCGCTATGAGTGTGGCTGAAAAGAATTAATGGGCTTCTGCCTGAAAATATTTTCATTACCACCCCTCGCACACCACTACCGCAGATCCTTTCAGAATAATCAAACAAGAGGTCCTTCACATCGGAGATTATCCCCCATGTGCTATGGCAGATGTAATATACTTTCATCATAAATCAATATCACCCCGGTTCTATATTATGTTCATCCTGTTCTTAAAACAAATGTTTCTTTCTTAAAAATAGTATCCACATCTCCTCTCTTCGGGGAAACCTTTTAATCACCCCGGGGGATAATTCAACTCCTCCATATAGGAGGCGATATTGTGAAAAGAATGACAAAAAAAGCACTTGAAGAAGCATTTGCCGGTGAGTCTATGGCACATATGAAATATTCCATATTTGCTGAGATTGCAGATGAGGAGGGCTATCCAAACATCGCCCGCCTCTTCAGGGCGATAGCTTACGCAGAGCTTGTCCACGCAAGGAACCATGCGAAGGAACTGGGATACCTTGGCAAGACCATTGACAACCTTCAAACTGGGATAGATGGTGAGACCTTTGAGATTGAGGAGATGTACCCTGTGTATATGGCCACTGCCGAGATTCAGGGAGAGGGAGGGGCG
>JAGHBW010000213.1 GCA_021160765.1 Thermoplasmata archaeon | reverse complement strand
GGATAGAATGGGCCGAAGGGGCTTTTAAAGGTCAGTGCAGAGGAAGTCAATAAACTCAGCAAGGGGCATGCCCTCCAGCCAAGCCATAATGTAATTCCCCTTCTCACTCTGTTTAAGCCCAGGTAGGGTCCTGTTGAGCGTGGCCGCCCTGCCTCTAAGGCCGCTCATTTTGAGTGTAAAAACCCTCCAGGAATCTCCCCGCACACCCTTCAGTCTATATGCGTAAACCGGGGATATATTGGCCCTCTTACACGATTCAAGCAGGTTCTCCGCCTGCCTTTCATTCTTAGTGCCGCCGAAGTGGAGCACCTTTCTTGTGGAGGATTTCACCTCTACCGGGAAGGAGATGTCTCCACGAATGGCGATAAGGTCAACACCAAAGGAGCCAGCAGCCCTGACCACCATAAAAGGCTTTCCTTTGATCTTCAGGTACTGTTCTCTCTCCAGGGCTGATAGGCCCCTTATAGCCCTAGCCAGAACGCTTGGGGTGGCTTGAAGGATTCCCTTGAATTCACGCTCATAACTGTAGCCTGCACCGGAGGGTGCCATGGTTGAAAACAACGTTTAACGGTTTATAATACTTTTGAAGTTGAAGGCCACAAATGTTCTGAAAAGCCTTGCAGCTAGGGATGAGGTGTTCCCGACGTCGTATTTTGGATTCACCTCTGTAATGTCCATGGACTTAACGTTGGCGCCCAGTATCCGCAGGACCTCCAGTAGGTCCCTCGGGTGAAGGCCCCACGGCTCCGGGTTTCCAACCCCCGGGGCGAAAGCAGGGTCAACAACGTCCATGTCAATTGAGAGGTATATGGGCCTCTTTGCTAGTCCCTTCTCCTCCAGGAGCTCCGTTATGATGGAAAGAATGCCCTTCTCCGCCACGTCCCATGAAGGGTAGTACTTCAGCCCATATCTCTTCGCATCATCCCTCTCCTTACTACTCATGGAGCGGACACCAATAATGGCCATGTTCTCCTCTCCCAAGATCTCTGCAACCCTCCTTGAGGAACAGGCGTGGGAGAGGGGGTTTTCGTCAAAGACTGCCCTGAAGTCCAGGTGAGCGTCTAGAACCAGATAGAAGCCGCTGGGATGTACGCTGGCAAAGGAGTCCACAGCAGGGGGTGTTATGGAGTGGTCTCCTCCCGCCATCAGGAACCCCTTTTTATCTTTAAGAATACGGGATGTCAGACTGTATATCTTGTCCATAAGTGCGGTCTGGTCTTCCAAAGAGTTCAGGGTGTTGATGTCTCCCAGGTCGGCCATCTTAACCTCTGATAGATCCTGGTCTGCCTCCATTACATAGGTTTCAAAATTATAGGATTCCTCCCTAATCCTCGTTGGAGCCCCACTTGCACCTTTTCGGTGGGTTGAAGTGGCGTCAAACGGGACCCCAAAGAAGACGTATCCCGCCTCATCGTAGGGGGCGAGAAAATCTGCGAATTCAACCTCCGGTTTTACTGTAAAATCATCTATCTTCAAACCCCTCACCGGCTTTTTAACGATATATCTTCCTCCTCCCCATGGCCTCCATGTACTGAACCTCTTTCCCAGGCTCCACTATCGCCTTCTCCTCCTCCGATAGGGGTATGTGGAAGGTCTCATAGGTCTCCATGTCCATGAGCTGCGCCTCATCCCCCTCAATGGAGATCACCTGCGCTGTTTTCTTCTCAATGATGGGTACCTGTACTTTATGCGTCACAGGATACACCACGGAGCGTTTTTGATTGTCAAAAACACCTATGGCCACAATACGGGCCTTTGCTTCACCGTGCTTCCCAGGTTTTGATGTTGTGATCTCAACGATCTTGCACGGCTCATCGTCTATGTTCATATAATTTCCAACCTTAAGCTCTCTTACCTGCTTCACTGTCCAGGACATTCTTACCACACCTTACGCGCTAATCTCAACCACCATATTCAAACAATCCTTTTAAATCTTATACCCCGATGATGAGTTCCTCCTCACCCCCCCTTTTGAGGTCCCTCTCTTTTAAAAAGTGTTCCAGAACATCGCTCAACCTCTTTATTCCTACAGGTATGTCCTCGTCTGAGGGATTGGTGAAGTTCAGTCTCATGGCGTTTTTAACTGACCTGTCAGGATAGAAGGCCTCACCAACAACGAAGGCCACCTTCTTCTCAATGGCATAAGGGAAGAGCTCCTTTGTGTCAAGCCCTTCCGGGCCCCTAACCCATATAAACATTCCCCCTTCTGGGCGTGTCCACGCCATCTCCTCCGGGAAGCTCTCCTCCATGGAGGAGAGCATCAGGTCCCTCTTTTTTCTGTATAGCTCAATGATGTTCGGGATGTGTTTGTCCATATGACCCCCGGAGAGGTATTCCAACGCAATAACCTGTGAGAGTGTGGATGTGCAGAGGTCCACACCCTGCTTCGCCAGTACCATCTTCTTAATAACCTCCTTGGGGCCTATGGCCCAGGCCAACCTCATCCCCGGGGAGAGGACCTTTGAGAAGGTTCCAAGGTATATCACCCTGTCCTCTTTGTCCAGGGAAAGAAGTGGTGGAAGGTGCTCCCCCTCGTACCTCAACTCACCATATGGGTCGTCCTCCACCACAAGCAGGTCGTATTCGCTGGCGATCTCAAGCAACTCCCGTCTTCTTTCAAGAGAGAGTGTGACCCCGGCGGGGTTGTGGAAGTTGGGAACGGTGTAGAGGAATTTCGGCGTCTCCCCCCTCCTGTGGAGGGTTTTGATCTTCTCCTCAAGAAGAGAGGGCATTATTCCATTCTCATCCAGAGGGACAGTGTGGATGGAGGGGTTGTAGAACTTGAAGGCGTTCAGGGCACCCAGATACGTTGGGGCCTCCATAATGATGTGCGACCGAGACCCGATGAAGATCCTTCCCAGAAGATCTAGGCCCTGCTGTGAGCCTGTGGTGATAATGATGTTGTCCCTGTCCCCTTTGTATCCAAACCTCTCCTCAAACCTCTTCAGAATAACGTCGCGGAGCTCAGGTAGCCCCTCGGTGGAGCCGTACTGAAGTGCCCTTGATGCCATATCGCTGTCTAGGACTCCCTTCATTATCTCAGAGATTATTCCCTTGGGGAATGACTCAGGGTTTGGGAGCCCACCCGCAAAGGAGATTATGTCCGGCTGCTGGGTAACCTTCAGGAGCTCTCTGATCTCAGAAGCCCTCATCTTCTTCGCCCTCTCAGCGAAGAGAGACTCAAACCTCATCTCATCTCTCATGTCTTTAAGGCTCTTTTCACCATCCGGTGGACACATCTTCTGCACCTCTTTATACCTCTGGGGGTGAATGTGCATTCACCTTAATAAAGAGGGGGGATGTAAAAATAAAAAAACTTCGTCAATGTCTTAATCCTCCTTGATCTCCCAAATCTTATCTCCCACGTGATGGATATTTTT
>JAGHBW010000052.1 GCA_021160765.1 Thermoplasmata archaeon | reverse complement strand
GGGGAAGAAAGGTTTTTTAAATACATCCCGTTTTAAATCGTGAAATTCTTTCTTCTCAAAAAAGGTGGTGATTGAATGGAGATAAAGACAATAGGTGTTATTGGTGCAGGACAGATGGGAGCAGGCATTGCCCAGGTGGCGGCCCAAAGCGGCTACAGGGTGATATTGAAGGATATAGAGAACAGATTTCTGGATCTCGGTATGCAGAGAATAACAAAAGGACTTGATCGCCTCGTCAAAAAGGAGAGGATTACTGAGGGGGAGAAAGAAGAGATTCTGGGAAGGATTGAGACCACCTTGGAATTTGAGCCCTTTTCAGAGGCCGATTTTGTTGTGGAGGCGGTAGTTGAAAACCCAGAACTAAAGATGAGCGTTTTTAAAGAGTTAATAAGGGTGATAAGGGAGGATGTTATTGTTACCAGCAACACCTCCAGCATTTCCATTACAAAACTAGCTTCCTCAACAGATAGGCCGGAGAGGTTCGCAGGGATGCACTTCTTCAACCCTGTCCCTGTGATGAGGCTTGTTGAGGTTGTGAAGGGTATAAGGACCTCTCAGGAGACTGTAAACATTGTTGTGGAGCTTGCAAAGAAGCTGGGGAAGACGCCGGTTGTTGTCAATGATTTCCCCGGTTTTGTGTCAAATAGACTTCTCATGCCTATGATAAATGAAGCGGTCTATGCTTTAATGGAGGGGGTAGCGGGGCCTGAGGAGATAGACACAGTAATGAAACTTGGAATGAACCACCCCATGGGACCACTTGAACTTGCAGACCTAATCGGACTGGATACCTGCCTATACATTATGGAGGTTCTTCACAGGGACCTGGGGGATGACAAATATCGGCCAGCACCTCTTCTGAAAAAGATGGTTGATGCTGGGTATTTGGGCAGGAAGAGCGGTAGGGGCTTCTACTCCTATGAGTGAGGTGACCTAAAATGACTGGGAAGAAGTATGTGAAGGTGGAGGAGGGCGAGATCAGAAGAGTGATAATATCACGGCCAGAGGCCCTGAACGCACTTAACAGGGAGGTCCTTGAAGAATTGAGAGAGGTGTTCTCCTCTCCACCAGAGGATTTCCACGTTGTAATATTGACTGGTGAGGGAAAGGCCTTTGTCGCTGGGGCGGACATAGGAGAGATGGGGGACATGGGTCCCGGGGAGGCTTATAATTTCTCAAGAGAGGGCCAGAAGGTTTTTTCTCTGATAGAGGAATATCCCTACCCGGTGATCGCCGCTATAAACGGGTACGCCCTTGGAGGCGGACTTGAACTGGCGATGGCCTGTGATATAAGGCTTGCATCAGAGAGGGCCAAATTGGGCCAACCAGAGGTGAATCTTGGGGTTATCCCTGGGTTTGGTGGAACGCAGAGACTTCCAAGGATAGTGGGGATGGGAAGAGCGCTTGAACTCCTCTATACAGGGAAGATGATAAACGCGGAGGAGGCACTTTCCATAGGCCTTGTAAACGGCGTCTACCCCGCTGAGGAACTTCTCAAGAGGGCGGAGGAGATGGCAGAGGAGATACTGAAAAAGGGACCACTGGCCATAAAATCCATAAAATGGGTTGTGAGGGGAGGTCTTCAGATGCCTCTTGAAAAGGCACTTCAATTTGAAGCGCTGGCATTCTCTAAGATATTCTCCTCGGAGGACCAGAAGGAGGGAATGCAGGCGTTCCTTGAGAAGAGAAAACCAGAGTTTAGAGGCAGGTGAGGAAGGGGTAAATGTATGATGAAATTTTCCCTCCCCCCTATTTTGTTTATTATTAGTCTGGTCGCCCTCATAAGCATCCAATTATGGGGGGCATGGGGGGAGGTGAGTACTGGAGGTTTTGGAACAATTGTCCTTGAAGATCCTGTTGTGTACCCTAGGGAGGTGGAGAAGGGGGAGAAAGTGATATTTCTGGTCACTGTAAGAAATGAAAACGGAACACCTCCTCATTCGGTAATGGTCTGGGTAGAGGGGAGATGGTGGGATATGGAGGTCAAGGAGGGTGAGGATTTAAACTATACAAGGGGTGTTATATACATGGCGGAGGTGGAGGTGAGGAAGGACGTGGACAGGGTCATTTTCGTAGCAACGGACGTAAATGGAAACCAGACTCGCTTGGAGTACAACGTCACGGTACGGGTTGAGGAGAGCAGTTCAACACTCAAATATCTATGTTATGCCATCCTTGCCATTTTTGCGATTACTTTGCTTCTTTCCATCGTTCAACGAATAAGATATTCAAAGAGGGCATCAATGCCTCCTCCACGACCTCCAGAACCTGGGGAGGCCATCTGCTCCTCCTGCGGAAGAGCGATACCCGCAGATGCGAAGGTCTGCCCATACTGCGGGGAGAGGTTTGAAGGGGAGGAGTACGTTTGTTCCTCCTGTGGAAAGGTTGTCTCCCCTGCTGATGTCGTCTGCCCACACTGTGGCGCAAAACTGAAGCCCACAAAACTCATTACTGACCCTGATGAGTTGAAGCTCAGCGCAGGAAAAGTGAATCTTGAAGGTAAACGGGTATGTCCTCGCTGTGGTGCGGTGATCCTGCCTGATATGGAGGAGTGTCCCGGGTGCGGTATGAGGGTGGAGGAGATGGAGAAGGAAAAAAGAAGAAAGAGCGGAAAGGGTAATTTAAGAAAAAAGAAGCGGGCAAGAGGGGGGTAGTTAATCTCCGTCAAATCTTCCCGTTCCCTCAAAAACCTCTTCTATAAACATTAGAGGATATCTTAGCTCTTCCACCCACTTTAACCTCGCTTTCAGCCTTACCTCCCTGTAGCGGATTATAAGCTCAACGTCCAGCATTGAGGGAGAGAGGGTGGTGTAGTTGTATTCATTTCTCTTCTCCCTGATCTTCTCCCTGCTGATCTTAACGGTACAGCTCTCAACGAAGGGCTGAACCCTGCAACCCTCCTCAATAGCCTTCTCCAGCGACTCCACATTTCTCAAACTAACAGGCGCCCCAACAAACTGGTGGTATATGGTACCCAGCTTTATCCCTGCCTCAAAAGCCGCCCTCTCCTTGTCATTACAGGAGAAGTATTTTCTCGCTCTGTCATCCTCCATAGCTACTCCTCCCTGAGAATCCTTCCCTCCTCATATCTGTATATTATGGGGACTCCTGTTGGTATCTCAAGGCTTAAGACCTCTTTTGGTGTGAGGTTGTCAAGATACATCACAATGGACCTCAAGCTGTTCCCGTGGGCAGAGACCATCACGTTTCCCAGCTCCAGATATTGAACTACTTTATCTTTGAAGAATGGTATGGTCCTCTCAGCGGTGTCCTTTAGAGCTTCCCCCCCGGGGGGTGGGATATCATAGCTTCTTCTCCAAAGTCTAACCTGTTCATCACCAAACTCCTCTGCCGTTTTCTTTTTGTTCTTTCCCTGCAGCTCCCCGTAATACCTCTCGTTCAGCTCCCAATTTGTGAAGACGGGGATGATCTTCTCTCTGGTCTCCTCTGAGTATATCTTGCTCCACTCAGCCATCCTCCCCTCTTCGTGTATGACCACGGGATACCTGTCAGGATAGGCGTGGACAAGGGATAGCATGGCCGTCTGCATCGCTCTTACCAGTGTGGAGGTGAAGACGTACTCCACCCGATAGGCTTTAAGCCTCTCCCCCGCCTCTATCGCCTCCCTTACACCCTCAGGGCTTAAAGGGACGT
>JAGHBW010000246.1 GCA_021160765.1 Thermoplasmata archaeon | reverse complement strand
CTGTGTATTACCGCCCCCATGCCATCCCCCACCTCCACCACCTTTATCCTGTACCTGTATCTGGCGATATCCGTGAACATTGGAGGGGGAAAGAGGTGAACGATGAGGCCGGAAGGGGGTAGGGAGATTGGTATGACCAGTCCGCCTGAGGCAATGGAATTCCCTAAATAATATTCGTCTGTTTTAAAGGACCAGCCGCTGTAGGTTGTGTTGTTGAAGGTGGTGACCACTGTGATGAGAGGTGGGCTGGGCGTGGGCTGTGGTGTCCAGTATCCAGTCATGAAGTTCCTCTGGAGGGTGCAGCCCTCTTCAGGTTCAACTATGAACAGGTACTTCTTACCCCCTCCGTCTACAACCTTCTGGCTCTCTGTGGCGTTTCCGTAGAAGAGGAACCCCCCTCTTAAGAGGGTTCTACCGGGATAGTTAACGTAAATGGTTTTCTCCTCCCCGGGGGAGACCTCAAACATATCTGATGTGTAAGCGCCCATGGGGGAGACAACCCTGATCATGAACTTGTTGCAGCAGATGTGGAAGGTGGTCTCCCCTCTCCAGTCTGTGTAGTTCCATATGGAGGGTGTTGGGACGGATACGGGGGATCCCACCTCGTGTGTGGCAATCCAGTCGGACAGCACGACAACCCTAACACCTGGAATCACAGAGCTCCCGCAGCGGACGATAACCCTAAGGAGTGCAGTTCTGTTCTCCGGGACATAATGCAGTGTAACATCACCTACGGAGTCATCACCCCGCCAGGAGTAGACCCCGGAGCCTCCTCTACTCCCCCACTCCCACCAGTAGTTCATGAAGTGGTCCACAACGGAACCCCCATCGGACCAGTAGTTGTCCCACTGGTGCCACCCCCCCATGTAGAACTCGCTCCAGACGTGGTCCTCGCCGGTCAGAAGAACCCCCCTGGTGGGTATGAGCGCACTTCTCGCCGCCGCTACGGTTAGATCCTGAAGTTCGCCGCAGTTTCCGTTGTGAGTGTGGTATATTCTCACAGGCTGGATGGGCCTTTCATCATCCCCTGACTCCTGCTGGTTTATGGGTAGGCTCTTCTCAACCCAGTTGGATATGGCCTCTATCGCGTGGTCCCTGTATCCGAAGGGTCGGGTGTTATTCCTCCCCTTGTTGTCTATCCCTCTGGGGGCGGTATAGGGGACGCCGTCCCAGGCGATCTCAACCCCGGAGAGAACCTCTTTGAGGAGAGGTGGTGGAAAGTCCTTCGGGTAGCAGTGCTCAGGGCTGGGGTCGGGTGGGTAGGATTCATCCGCGTGGTAGTAGAGGTAATGCCTCCAGAACTCCCCTCCCTCATCGGGTGGGGAGTAGTTACCAGTCTCAGGGTTTATCCAGAGGGCCATCTCCTCCGTAACCCTTGGGTGGACCACGTACCAGTAGTAGATTGATGAGGGTATTGTAATCCACCTTTCCACCTCACCAAACCTTACCCTGTACTCCGCAGTGGTCTCAACCCCCCCGGGGGTGCTCACATCCTTCAGCCTGACGTACCTCAACTCCTCCGCTATCTGGTAAACTAAATGGGCATTTGTTGTGAGAAGCAGGGATATGTTCACCGGGTCGTAGAGGAGGTTCTCCCTTGGGGTGTGGGCGATGGTGAAGGCAAGCTCATCCACCTCCCTTCGTGGTGCCTCAAGAAGCGCCCTTACATAGGAATACTCCGCTCTACTCTCAACGTTCAAGGGAAGAGGACGAACCAGGCGTGATGGGTGCTGGTAGTTCTTCACCACAGGGTCCTGTGGCCTCTCCCACGTGTCCCAAAAGGTGTTTTTGACAGTGGACTCCGTCTGGCCGTACATCCTGATTCTTCCATCTCCGCAACCTATCAGAAGGTCGTCTATCTGGTCCCAAGTCATATCAAAGTAGACGGGGGAGAGGGGTGCGGGAGGTTTGTGGCCCACCTGGAACTCAGGTTCCACGTCCCCCGCTCTGTTGAAGTTCATTGTGAAGAGGTAGGTGGAGGACGCTCCCAGGTATATCCTGATGTTTCCTGCACCATCCCCCAGAAGGATGTCAGGTATCTCATCTATATTGAAGCGGCAGACGAAGGGTACCGTGTTATTGATCCCCCACCTTCCAAGCGGCCTGGTTACATACTGGAGGCTGTTGTCGGGGGCAGAATACTTCTTTATTGCCAGCATGTACACCCCACCCATCCTCTCCCCCATGGCAAATATGAGCGCTGTTCCGTTCAGAACGTTGGAGTACTCCTCTCCCATGTATGAGAGGCTTATTCTTCTGGCTGTCACAAGACCCAAGTTGATCGTATAATAGTAGTGGGCTCTGGAAGGGTCGTTAAAAGAGATGAATATCCCATCCTCCGTTCCGGCAATGAGGTCAAGGTCGCCGTCAGAGTCCAGATCAATGAGATATGGGTAGAACCAGCCGTGAAGGGGAAGGTCAACGGCAACGGGGACCGGAACCTCAACAAAGCGGGGGGGTACGCCCCCTATATTCCTGAAAAGTCTGTAGTTTCCATCCTCCCCCACAAGAAGGTACATGAGGCCGTCCCCATCAACATCCTCTGCATTTAAGGATATGACACCATTGCCGGGATCCTGTGCAAGCACCTCCCAGAGTGAGGTAAACGTCTCATCTCTGAGCCAAGGAGGAACCCTCATAAGGGCGTTGCTGAACTCCCCGGGGAGGAGGTTATAATTGACCTCTCCGGGGCTCAGCAGAGTGGCCCCCTCCTCTGTCAGTGCAACCCTTATCGCAGATAGGGTTGAAATCTCCACCTCCCTATCAAAGATGATGTTGTTGGTTAACATACCTCCCCCTATCCCACCAGTAATAACCTCGCCTCCAGTAAGATTACTCTCTGGAGTCAGGGGGACGATCATCAAAAGAATCAGAAGGAGAGTGATTGTTCGCACCATCTTCATCACCAATCATGGAGTACTCCAGTGGGAAGTATGTTTTATGTGGCAAATAATTTTTCGGAAGGGTTTATATTCTAATCTTGCTATCACGCCTCATTCACAGGACAGGGGGCAGAGAAGTGGAAGACGAACTCCAGAGGATTGAAAAGGAGAATCCCGTGGACTTCTGGGACTACAGATATTGGGAGGTGGAGACGACCTCTATTGAGGTCAGGGAAAAGGAGGTGAAGAAGGCATTGTACGGCAGGGAGAGGTCTTTTTCAATACGCGTCCTGTTAAACGGCGTATGGGGCTTCTCCTCCGGCACAGAACCCACCTATAAAGCTCTTAAGGAGGCTTTCCTCAAGGCCAGGGAGTTGGCAAATAACAGTTTGCCCTTTGTGAAAAGGAGGATAGAACTGGCACCTGTAAGGTGGGAGAGGGCTACGGTTAGATACAACCCCAAAGATGACCCCAGAAACGTGGATCCAGCGGATAAAATAGCTCTTGTAAGGGACATGAACGTTGCCATCATGGAGAGAAAAGGCGTGCACACGGTAAACACCTCCTACAGTGATGGGTGGATGAGGGAGGAGATCATAACGTCGGAGGGAACGCGCATTGTCCAAGAGGTCCCCCGGGTGGTACTGCAAGCCAACATAACAGCGAAAGAGGGTGGAACCCTTATTGGATACAGAACGAGGATAGGGAGTACAAGGGGGATGGAGACCTTTAAAGAGGTGGACCCCCAGGAGGAGGGAAGGAGGGCGGCGGAGAGCGCTGTAAGGCTTCTAAAAGCGAAATCAGCCCCCTCGGGGAACCTGCCACTTATTGCAGATCCGGAACTCACCGGCGTTTTCGTTCACGAAGCGGTAGGACATGCCACCGAAGCGGACAGCGTCCTTGCGGGGGAATCCGTGCTTGAGGGCAGACTCGGGGAGAGAATAGGCAGTGAACTGGTGACTATAATTGACGACCCAACGATCCCCGGTGCTTTCGGTAGCTTTACCTTTGACGATGAGGGGGTGAGGGGTAGGAGAAAGGTTCTCATTGACCGTGGGGTCCTGAGGGAATACATACATTCCAGGGAGACTGCAGGGATGATGGGGCTTGAACCAAATGGTGGTGCAAGGGCAGAGTCCGGTCATGTGAAACCCCTCGTAAGGATGAGCAACACACTTCTTCTGGGTGGAGATCACACCTTTGAGGAGCTTTTGGAGGGAGTAAAATTCGGGGTTTACGCCAAGGGGACGCGGGGTGGCCAGGTGGACCCCGCCCGGGGCACCTTCCAGTTCAACGCTCAGGAGGCTTACCTCATAGAGAAGGGAGAGATCACGACTCCTTTAAAAGATGTCTCACTATCTGGGAATATTCTTGAGACACTAAATCACATAAATGCCCTAGAGAAGAAGAGCAGATTGGGCAGTCCTGGATTCTGCGGTAAAGGTCAACTGGTTCCTGTAGGTGATGGAGGCCCACATATGAGAATAAAAAGGATAGCTGTGGGAGGTGAGGGTTGATGGTGGAGGCTACAGAGAGGGGGGGGGAGCTCCTCTCTCTAACGG